>CALHAQ010000079.1 GCA_937931775.1 uncultured Candidatus Altimarinota bacterium
CTACTTTCTATATCATGAATAATTGTTTGCAAGTAATCAAAATAGTTTCCATCAGATTTTAATTTCTCAGAAAATACTTCCATAAAATCAAAAAGTACTTGTTTAGGTGTACCAAGGGTTCCGGTTTTAAAAGTCTTTGCCTCAACTGAAAGAGACATAACTTCTGAAAAATTATCTGAACTAATTTCAATATCTAATGGTTTAAAGTAAACAGGGCCAGTAATTTCTAAAAGCTTCAGAAGAATATTCTGATTGATATACACAATACCATCTAAGTCTATACCAGCTCTATCTGTAAAGAACTTTATCGTCTCCGAAGAATCTTGAATATTTGCATAATAATTAGCGTCTCTAAGTCCAAAAGTATCTGTAAGTTCTGAAATTCATTTTGGAGCAGGGAGTCTTTCATAATCAGATTTCTTGAGGTCCCACTCTATAGCATACACATCTTTTTTTTGAAAGAGTTGTACTCTTCATCTAAATACCTCCATAAGTCACATACTTCACATAAATCATCATGTTGGGCGTATCTCATCAGCATTCTGAAACACTACAAGATATCTCTTTCTTTTATCATGTCCTAAGATATTTAAAAATTCAGGAAACTTTTTATTAACACTTGAAATATATCATAAAAGTTTCTCGATATGAGAAATCGTAGAGAGTCTTTTTTCTTCTAAATCGTTATTTGGTAGCCAAGAAATAGATTTGTAATCATCTAATCATTTTACAAAAGATAATTCAATTTCAAGTAAATCAGGATATATATTTAAAAATAACTGGGTAAAATATATTTTATCTAGTGACTTAAAATTAATAAATCATTCAAGCTTAGTATAAAGAGAAAGAATATCATCAAGTCATCTAGTGATATGTCTTCACCCTGATATCACATAATCTACGGAATCAATTTTTTCACCAGGGAATGCTTTAAATGGAAGAAATAATATATCGGCAAAAAGTAGATCAAAACGAGAGTTATTTATCTTTTTTTGGATTTCTTTAAAATTTAAGCTTCCTTGTTTTACTTCAAGTAACTTACTATAACCAGAATTAACTCTATTCTCTATTAACAGCTTATCAAAGAATGCTAAGAATATAATTCAGAGAATACATGACAGTGAAAGTATACTTATTCATACAGGAGATAAAGACTTCAGATATCTATAAAATCTCAATCTATATTCAGTAAAATTAAAACTTTGTTTTTTAGAAACAACATTGATGTCCTTCATAGAAAAAATACGAGAAAATGCTCATTTTTTTTCTAATGCATCAAAATGTTTTCAAGACTTCTTACGCATTATAATTTCAGACTTTTTATAAAGTGAAATATCTTTGGATCATTCAACTTTAGAAATATCGTCTAATATATCATTTTGAGAAAGGAGTACTTTAGGACTGATAAGCCTATCGGGATCTCTAATATCAAGAGTATTATCCCTTTCATCTGTATAAATATCTTTGATTTTTTTCACATATATACTTGAGAAACTATTAGCTATAATATACAAGGAAATAGCGCTATTTCCAATAGTTTTTCGTAAAAGTTAATAATCAGCAGTGAATATACAATACGTCAAATAAAAAATTTAGTTTTTTATTATTTTTTATGATAGTATATTACTATAATTTGATATAAAATAGATATATGACCATTCTCGAAATATATTCTGCAATTCTTGATATCGCAGAAGAAAAGAAATACTCTGATGTACATATGAATACTGGGAGTTACCCCGTACTCAGAGACTCTTCTTGAGATATTGTAGAAGTGAAAGAACTTTCTGTTAATGAGGAAGCCTATAGTTTAGAAAAATTAAGTAACCAAGATGTTATTGAAGTAATACAATATGTATTAGGAGAAGAAAATTATGAAGTATATAAAAAGAATTTTGAAATTGATGGTTCATATCAGCACAAGGAAGGTTTTAGATATAGAATAAATTGCTACACAGATTCAAATGGTAACTCAATAGCTCTAAGAGCTATACCACAAGAAATACCTAGTTTAGAATCTTTGTGACTTTGAGAACAGGTAAAATATATGTGTGGAAAGTCTAAATGACTTGTACTGATTACTGGTCCAACTGGAACTGGTAAATCAACAAATCTTGCATGAATGATAGATTATATCAATACAAATTTCAACAAACATATCATTACTATAGAAGACCCGATAGAGTTTGTATTTAAAAATAAAAAGTCACTTATCAACCAAAGAGAAGTTGGAATACACACACACTCCTTTGCAAGCGCTATGAAAGCAGCTCTTAGAGAAGATCCTGATGTTATTATGATATGAGAGATGCGTGATCCTGAAACAATTAAAGCTGCTATTACTCTCGCAGAAACTGGTCACCTCGTATTTTCTACACTTCATACAAATGATACCGTTCAAAGTATAGATCGTATTGTAGATGTATTTCCATCAGGGCAACAAGAACAAATCAGAATGCAGCTTGCAATGAGTCTTGTATGAGTCATAGCACAAAGACTCGTACCTCGAGCAGATAAAGATGAGCGAATTGCAGCAAGAGAGATATTAATCAGCAATGATGCGGTTAGAAATCTTATTATATGATGAAAAACTCATCAACTCTATTCTGTTATCGAAATTGGGCAAAAACAATGAATGATTCTGATGGATAACTATCTTGTAGCCTTATTTAAAAAATGAATGATCTCAAAAGAAACTCTTGAGAGTTATATTCGAGATAAAGAAAATATAGATATTTTGAGCCAATAGCCATTATGATAGATTTAGAAAAATTAAAATCATCTGAGTTTTTCACAGAAATATCTCTCAAAAAGTGAGATATACTCTTTCGTGAGTGAGATATAAATGAGAACCTTTATATCATATCTGACGGAGAGTTAGTGGTACAAAAGTCTATTTCTCTTACTTCGTGAGAATACAGAACTCTCTGAACTCTCGGGATATGAAATATTGTGTGAGAAGCAGCTCTTTCAAACAATAATCCTAAAGAGGTCCAAATAGTTGCAAATAGAGATACATTACTCTTTTCTATAGAATGAAAAACAGATTTTCCTAAATTTGTAAGTGCATTTCCTCAAGAGTGATATACTCTACTTACTACAATTATTGATATAGCAAACCTACGTGTACTGAGAGCAAATAAAGAACTCACAGCAAATCATGAAGTAAATATAGCAATATCAAAGATTCCAGATATCTCTATATGATCAATATATAAACTTTTATGATTATTTGAATCTATACTTGGAGTAGACCAGATTATGTATTTTGAGAAAAATCTTGTAATGGACGAGTACTACAAACTTCGTTATGACTCAAAAAATGAAAAAAGTATGAGAAATACTATTATTAAATTTCCAGGAGAAAAGCTAGATTTTGAAAAACTTGCAAATGAAGATATAGAAACATGTAAATATAAAAGATATATCAAGCTCAAGCTCTGAGATGAAAATTACGGTTTTCTCCTTATTTGAATGGAAACAAGGGATTTTCATGAAAATGAAGAAAAACTCCTCCAAAATACAGCAGGAAGCTTTGTATGAATTATTCATCAAAAAACCATACTCGATGATCAAAAAAACAAAAGCTATGTAAAGTCCGCTTTGTAATAGACTAGCAAAACCTTAAAAAGTTTTGCTTTTTTTTTATTATATTACATAATGATTTTGAGACTGTTGGGGCTACTCATGAATCATGTATTAAGTGTGCAATGTGGCAGTACAAACGTTTCTCATTTTTACATTTTTACCATTGAAACATGGAACCAACAAAAAAACTTTTTGTTTGAAGTCTTTCATGGGGACTTTCTTGGCAAGACCTCAAAGAAGCATTTAACGAACATGGAGAAGTAGTTTACTCTAAAGTAATAACTGATAGAGAAACTGGGAGATCTAAAGGATTTGGATTCGTTGAATTCGCAAGTATCGAAGATGCAACAGCAGCAAAAGATGCTATGGACGGAAAAGAACTTGACGGAAGAGAAATCAAAGTTGACTTCGCTGAAGAAAAACCAAGAGACTAATTCTCTCTCATTAAAAAAAGCTCTGAATATTCAGAGCTTTTTTTGTGTCATGAGCTTTAAAATGGAAGATCTTCTACTGAGATATCATCTCCTCCTGCAGGAGCAGAAGACCCAGGAGTAGATGCTTTTTCTCCATCTGGCTTCCAGTCATTGAGCGTGAAATAGTGAGTATCACCATACTGTCCAGGTTCTTTTCTCTTACTCATAGTCATATTTACATATCCTTTTTCATTCGCGTGAGCTGCAAGTTTTTCAATATTAAAACTCATATTAAAAAATTCTCCAAATTGTCCATTTATTGCCTTACAGCTTGATCCATCAATATATGTTTTTGACATAGCTTATATTTACTTATTAAAAATTACTAAAAGATTATGTAAATATCTGAAATAAATGCAATGCTTTTTTATATATATTTGAAAAAGAGAGGCTCTTTCGTAGTATAAAAAGCAATATATTCTAACTAAAAAATATGTACACTCTCATAACAGGAGCGAGTAGCTGAATAGGAAAATCATGCGCACAAAGATTTGCAGAAAAATGACATAATCTCATACTCATGGCTCGAAGTATAGATAAACTCGAGAAAATTAGCTCATCACTCAGATCAGAGTATAAAATAGATGTTCTCATTTATAAGGTAGACGTAAGTAACGCTAGCCAAGTAGAAAATACTTTCAAAGAAATTGAAGCCAAAAATATAGATATAAATGTCTGCATCAATAACGCTGGACTTGCTCTATGAGAAAGTGAATTTTCTAAAATGGATTTCCAAGATCTAAACACCATGATGCAAGTGAATATAGTCTGATTTACACAAATAGCACACAGAGTACTTCCCTTTCTCATGAAAAATGATGGCCACATGTTTAACATGAGTTCAGTGGCTGGAACAGAACCATATGAAGGATGACATGTTTACTGCGCAAGTAAAGCCTATGTAAAAATGCTCTCAAAATCTCTCAGAATAGAGGCAATGGGGACAAATGTACGAATCACTGATATTGCACCAGGATCCGTAGAAACAGAATGATTCGCAATCACAAGATTCAAATGAGATAGCGCGAAAGCAAAAAGTGTTTATGCAGGATACACTCCTCTCTGCACTGATGATATCGTAGATACTATAGAGTTTTGTCACGACCGGCCAGGACATGTGAATATCGAGTATATCGCTATCATGGCAACTGCTCAAGCAACGGCAAGAAGGATCTTTAAGAAGTAGAAATTGTTGAGTATATTTTTATATGTTATTTGATAGATTTTTTCAAAGAAAAATGACTCATTCAAAAAATAAATAGATTTCAATACATCATTTATTGACATATTATAAAATAGTTTTATATTAAATATAATAATTACTATTTTTATATCTAGAACCATAGATTATATGTTAATAGATACTCAATGATCTGAATTAAGTTTTTCAAATCCATCATGTTCTAGTCATCAAGAACTCATAGATGATATATGATGAAAAGCAGCAAGTCTTGTACTTCAAGAAAAAGCATGAAATGAAGATCTGCTTATGTCATTAAGACTCATAAGGGCTGATGAAATTGAATCTTGAAACTTTGAAGATTCTTGAGATGATAAAAAAAGTAAGATATTACGAGGATCAGCGTCTTGAGATGAAAGATGACTTGTTGATGCTATACATACTAAAAAAGGTGTAAAATCTTCAGACCTACAACTTTGAATCCATAAAAAGGTAGATACTTCTCAGATGAATCATGAACAATGAAATCCTTTAGCATATACAATGTACCAAAATTTACTATGACTGCCAGAAATTGCTAGAAAATTAGGTATTGATGTCTCACATAACAGTGCTAGAAAGCTATATAAAAAGAGACAACTCTGATACTACAATGACACTTGAGAGGTATCTTCGAGTATGATGCAACTGCTTATAGAAGAGCACATAAAAGACTCTGATGTGCCTTATGTTTCACCTTTTTTTATGTCTCAAGCTCCATTATGAATTGAATTTACAGAAGATGATATACATATGTTAGAATATGGAGAATCATCTAACAATCCTCTTTTTAAAATATTATCTCATTCAAGAAGCTCTAGCGTTTTAGAATATGCCAAAAGATGGGATGGATTATCAAACTATTCATGACTTGCAAGCGCAATAATACAGGATATAGCAAATGGAAAAGTAAGAGATTCAGATGAAGCTACAAGAAATACAAGAGGTTCAGTGATAGAACATCCAAATTTAGAATGACATTACCTTGTAAATATAATACGAGAAGAAAATGGTAGGTTTATTTCTCAATTTCTTGTAGATAAAACCTGAAAAATAGTTGGAAGTGAGAAACCATGACTCACATTAGAAACCGATGAAGTAGCAAGAGTAGTTGATGCTATAATCAAAATGAAACAAAGAACACGTGAAGTTTGATTTATTGATGAATCTTATAGCACTCAGGCAGAGTTTTGATTTCAATCTTGAGATGTGAAGTTTTTTCAAGAACGAAGATTTTTACCTTTTGATTATAGCTGAAAACAAAATACAGATAATTATTCATTTAATCGATTCTGAAATCCAGAAAAATTATGAGAATTAAGAGTTATCAACTTAGCAGATATAGAAATGGATAGCGATTTAATAAATGACTGAATCCCTTCTGTATATATACCAAATTTTGATATGATTAATAGAGGAAGTCTACCAAACTTCTATCCTAATAATATGAGCGCTATATTCATCTGAAATCGATTAAAACATTGAAGAAACGATATACATCCATGAGAATTAAGTGCAGTTGCCTGATGAAACTCATTAGAACATAATACATATAGGTACGCACTGCGAGCATGAGCCGTAGTAATGGATAAATCAAATGATGCAATCCCCAATATGAAAACTTGAGAACTAATTCAATTATAAGTTATTTAAAAACAAAACAATCCCTAAAATTAGGGATTGTTTTTTATCTATTATTTGGTGGAACAATAAAGATAATTTTGAACAACTTTTATTGATAACACGTTCAACCTCATC
>CALHAQ010000080.1 GCA_937931775.1 uncultured Candidatus Altimarinota bacterium
AGATTGATATTCCTGGGGTATCTAAAATTTTAATAAATTCAGCTGACTCTTTTCGAAGGTCATCAAATACTACTCATTGAACTATTCAAAAAAGAGCTTGTTCATGCAATCATTGTTGTTTTCTAGACTCGTTGTTTTTAATCCACTGATTTTTGCTTCTCTCTGCCCAACGGTGTGTTCTTTCCATTGCTGATCTAGCATATTCATGTGAACTTCAACCTGGAGCGCATTCATCAAAAGCCATAATAATATCCGCTCATATATTTGATTGAATATCCATAACTCTTTCAGGAGTAAAAAAATGTTTTGACCCATCAATAAAACTCCTAAAATGAACTCAATCTTCTATAATTTTTACAAGAGAATCTCATTTCTTCCCTTGTCCGAGAGAAAATACCTGAAATCAGCCAGAATCTGTTAGTATAGGTTTATGGTAATTTTGAAAATTATGTGCCCCACCAAAGTGTTTTACTACACTATCTCCTGGCCTGAGATAGAGGTGATAAGTATTATTCAGTATTATTTGTGATCACATTTCATCTCAGCTCTCTTTTCAAAGTCATTTTACGGAAGCCTTTGTTCATACAGGCATAAAAACAGGAGTTTCTATCTGTCCATGTGCAGTTTGTATGACTCAGGATCTTGCAAATTCATCTGTATTCTCAAGTGTGTATGTAAACATTCAGGCAATAAAAAAATATTTTCCTTATTATAGGAAAATATTTTTCTCTGTCTAACTTTGCGTTTCGACTTGTCTTTGAAGTTTTTCAGTATTTTTACGTAGTGTATCTGATCGTTCGCTTATTTGAGTATGAGTATAGAAAGTATATCATTGAATCACATCGAGAGATGCATGATGCCAATCGGGGTCCTTTATTTTTATATTTTTCATGATTTCTCTTTCCCTTTTGAGTTTCTCTCCTACATCGAAGAAATCTTCTCTTCATAGATTATCCATATCAGCATCTTTGATGATTTCTTCTAAAAGATTTTGAGGCTTACTATCAAGTTTTGTTGCGAGAATTATATTTTGAATAATACTTATTTTTTCCTCATCAAATAGTATTGTCCTAAGATAGTTTTGAGCGATCTTGGCTCAAAAAATTTCGTTGTCATCATATTGTATAACAAAACCAGTATCGTGAAAAAGAGAAGCTATAGTGAGGAGTTGTATATCTTCATCACTACATCATTCTTTCTTTCCCAAATATACAGCTCTTTGCATCACACTGAGAGCATGTTCATAATGATGGTAATATAAATCCTCTAGTGGGACAAGAAGATAGTTTACATATTTTTTTATGTCGCTAATAAGGTCAGGCTTCATAATTTTTTATCGTGAAATAATCTTTACTATATCATTGTACGCTATTAGGATCGAAAGAGCAATTAATATGAGAAAAAATATTACATGAACAGAGTTTTCAATATTCCCTGAAAGTGCTGTTTTTCCAAATATTTTATCTGTCAGAGTTCTAATCCAAAGAAGTAATAGTCTTCCTCCATCAAGTGCTGGAATTGGAAGGAGGTTGAATATACCAAGATTTACAGAGATAATAGCTCAAAGTATTACGAGAAGTGCTACTCATCATTGTAAAGATTGAGTAATGAGATTTACGATTCATATAGGTCCAGCAACATTATCTATTGCTTCTTCTCTCTCTTCTGGAGTCTCGGGAGATATGATATTTACGAAAAGTAATTTAAGTCCAGAGAGGGTAAGTCTTGATTGATAATATGTTTCAAGTACTCAGTATTTTATAGCATCTATAATTCAATACTTATATTCAAAATCAGTATTTACTGTGATATTAGGAGCAAGATAGCTCCCAATACGTCATTGTGCATCTGGAGTGATATCAAGAGATAAATATTCAATAATGGGACAAACGGTTTTGTCGTAATCATCAGGACTACATGCTGTTTTCCTTTCTATATACATGGATATTTTCTCTCCAGCTCTTGAAGAGATGTATTCTTGTAATCATGATATTTCTTCAAATACTTTTCCATCAACTCTCAGGAGCATATCTTCATCTTGGAGTCATGATTCTTCTGCAATTGAATCAGCTACAGGAAAAAGTGAGACTCCTTCATTTTCAATCATCACTCATTGGTCGAGAGCATAGTCTATTGTTGGAATGATTTTAGAAGGAAGAGATGTTTCTATGAAAGAGTTGATTCATATAGGTTTTACTCCAATCAAAAATAAAAGTGAAAATATGACTGCTGCAAGTAAAAAATTCATAGCTACTCCAGCTAAGAGAATAGCAGACTTTGCAAAAATATTCTTTTCATAAAAGTTTGATCATTTTTTATGACTTTTAATTCTGGCATGAATATATTTTATCTCATGTTTTCATATTTTCTTGCCTTTTTTAGTATATATCTCATCTTTATCTTTTATCTTCTTTTTTATATCTTTTAAAGACAAGAGTTTTCATTTTTTAGTATAGTATTCTAAAAATATCTCAGATTCTCATGCTATTTTTACAAAACCTCATAATGGTATCCAGTTAAGGGAAAAAAGAGTACCTTCTTTATTTTTCCAGAGTTTTTTAGCTCTAGGAGGTATCCCTAGACCAAATTCTTCTACATGTACTCCTGTCATTTTAGCAACTTTATAGTGCCCATATTCATGAATAATCACAATAATAGAGAACATTATAAAACTTACAATTATACCAAGAAAAATCATCTTTTTTATATGAAGTAATATTCACATAATCGTATTTGATATATGATATTTTACAAGTTATTTTTAAGATAGGAGTTTTTTTGATTTTCTCAGCCTTTTAGGGTATAATATACGTAATACTTTTTTAAGTCAGAATTATGGCTGGACCAAATCAGAGTGGCTCTATAGAAACGGCAAATGATAATAAAGATGATAGGAATGCATTCTCAATTCTTATGAGTGAATTTTCTAAAGAAAAACTTAAAAATCCTGCGACAAGATCTCAGTATGTAAATGAACTGAGATCAGCAGGGAATATAACTCCTGAACTTTTAGAAGAGATACGGAGATTTGCAGGCAAGGATAGCTCTGGAAAATATGATGGGCTTGAAATCATACCAGAAAAGCTTAACTATCATGCACTTGTTCGTGAAACAGGAGCATATTTCACAACTATTTCAAACAATAAACGTACTCTCAAAGATCTATATTTACAGGACTATGATGTCACAGATTCAGTCCTTTCGAAAAAGATAGATTGAGCACTCGAGAATCAAAATGAGGCTGAGATTGATGTACTTTTAAGAAGTGATAAAAAACGAAAATCATTTCTTGAGGAACAGTATGGATCAACTGCATTTCCAACAGAGAAATCAATAAGCTCATTTCTCAAAGAATTAGACCTCAATAAAAGGTATAATCTTTTAGATGAAGAACATAAAAGTGATTTTATTCATATCGTAAGTAAAATTCAGACAGGTCAGAAAATAGATGATATAGACCTAGAAATACTTTTTGAAAGTAATGCATATTCTGCCAAAGAGAAAGAAAAACTTCTCAATAAACTTGTTCCAAGTATTTCTCTTGCTCAAGCTCTCAGTTATGGAATAATGACTCAGGCTCAAGCTCTTGATCTTAAAAAACAACAAGTTAAGGAGAATTCTAATAAACTTTCATCTGACGATATAAACGATATTGTCGGACAAATAGATGATTCACAGGTTCGTCTTTCTACTGCAAAATTCACAGGAAATAAATCTAATAGAGAAGCTCTTATCAATGACTCAAGAATATTTGAAGATTTTGCAAAAAAATATAATAATGAAATAGACAATATACAAGAAAATATTAAACAAGGAGATATGAGAAAATCTTCGGATTTTCAAAATGCTCTCGCTGCATTTCCTACTGTATCAGGAAGTGAAAACCTTAAGGCATGATCTGTGTTTGAAATGAATCAAACGCAAACAGTAGATGGTACTACAAAAAATGTTATTATTTATGGAGAAGTGAAATCACTATCAGATACATGAGAAATAACATTTATAGAAAAAAGTAATGATAATAAATATGATCCAAGTGGGGCCATACAAACTACAGAATCATATGCTGATTTTATTAAGTATATAGAGTGAGGAAATGCAAAAGAATGAGTGAGTTTTACATCTTTACGAATATTATCACCGGCTCAGTTAGATAAAAATATTAAAGAAGGAGAGATTAAAGAGTATCAAGGACTTGATCTCAGACTCGAAGGGAGAGATGAAATTAAGAGTGATATTGACGACATGACTCGAGATATAAATGGAATCAAACAGGCTCTAAAAGATAGAGAAGTACAGATGAGAAATGATTTATCTGAAGAGTGATTTTCGAAAGAAGAAATACAGCACAGAATAGATTCAGATCCATGGATACAAGAAAATAGAGAAAAAATAAGTCATTTAGAACAAAGACAGCTCACAAAAACTAATTATCTTGAGAATATTGAAGCTCAACATAAAGAAAAGTTTATTGATAGGCTTGATGAGATAGATCATGATGGTCATAATTTTTGACTCGATCATGGAACAACCTTTAAGACAAAATCTGGACATGTATATACAATAGAATCTGTCGACGAGATGTGAGAACAAGTTATTATGACATCTCTCGCTGGTCAAGAAATAGTAAGTTTTGAACAGTTTTATAAAGGTTTTAAAGATCAGGCAGCAGCAAGAATAGGAATGCAAAGTAACGGCTTTTCGGGTCTTATGGAATCCCTTTCTTCGGATGATAAAGCCCCAAGAGCATGGAGTAATTTTGATTTTACAGACAATAGTATTAAAAGAAAAAATTCTACAAAAAAAATACAATATGATTATTTGGTAGCAGAGGTATGAGAATGAGTAGAACTTTTGAAAATCCATGATATTTCAGGTGATAGAATCACTGTGAGTTTTTGAGAAATTAGATCAGAGAGAAAAAAAGATGCAAAATGAGAAGTGATGCGTGATGATGAGGGGAAAAGTGTAAATGATGAAAAGTTTTCTATAGAAAATAAAGAATATACCGTGAGTGCTTGATTTTTAGAAGATTATATCAAAGAAAACAAGCTCGTTCCTCGTGGTATGGATGATAAAAATGAAGTTACAAAAACAGACGAAAAATACGATTCAATAAAAAAGAATTTTCATCTCTTTTCATGGATGTTTAATGAAAGAGCGACTATTGCTGACGCGGTAAAGGGAGGACATCTCTTTTATGAACAACTCAAAGAGATGATTGAGATGTGAAGTGATGAAAAAGCAAACCAATTTGCCCTCAAATATATGTGAGGACTACTTACTGCTGATGCAAAAAGAGATATGCAGTCACGTCTTGAGCAAAAACAAAAAAAGACAATGGAAGAATATGTAGAGCGTCTTGAAACTGTAGCTTCTGATGTTGCGGTAAAAATGATAGATCAGTGGTTACATGATAAGTATGGTCCTCCATTTCAGAAAGAGGCTGCAGTCGTATTTATGTTGAAAAAATATGGAGTTTTAAACGCGAAAGCACTTCAGAAATATGAAGGAAAATATCTATGGTATCAAGCATTAGGTGGAACTCCATGAGATGATTTTTTTCTGCAAATAAAAAAAGAGAAGGAAGATCAATCACTTCCATTTACGGAAGAATTACTTGTATACCTCTTTATCAAGAAACAATGTCACCCAGATGGTTATAAATGAATTAAGCGTAGATCCAAGTTGCATAAAGAAGTAAAAAAAATACGTGCTGTAGGGAAAGAAGAAGAGTACGAAACAGGGAAGAGAGATGGAAATGATGAGCGAGATATCATGTGAAGGGTAAATGGTGGGATAGGAGAAATGCATTCAAATAATTATCCGAATATGGTAGGATGGCTAGAAGTAGCTATTAATAAGTGAGGACCAATGCATGTAATGAATAAAATTCCATTCATGGCTGCATATTCCGGTGTTGCTTATAATTTTGAGGAAAAGATTACAGATCAATTGAAGAACTTTCCTGGAGGGACAAGAATACTCATGATGCTGAGAATGTTTTCATATCACAAAGATTTAGATTTACTGAATAATACTATACTTCAAATATCTAAATCTCTTCAAGAGAGGTGAGATCCAAAGTATAGAACTATGTGAATCGAAGCACAAGAACTCTTTGATGATAGAAGAAATTCTGGAGGATGAGTAAAAGCGAAACTCAATAAAACAGAAGAATTTTATGATAAATATGGGAAAGAGATCACGGATGCTCTCTATATGCTCAACACTTGAGATACGGATGATACACATAATAAAATTATATTTTTTGAAAAGGACTACGATGCATCAAAAGACACTGAAACAGATCCAAAAAAGATAGCAGATAAAAAAGAACGGGCAAAAGTATTCTCACAGTACTACGGTTTACTTCATGCATATATAGGTGCAGATACGAGTTTTTGAGATGAAGACCTTATGAATGATCCGTTTAAACATGCGGGGACCTCTGGTTTGGAGCTTCATAAAATGGCAGAAGAATTACTTGTACTGAGACAAGGACAATGGACAAAAAAACATGCAGGACCATCTATGTGGGAAGAAGTAGAGAAAGAATTTAAGGCTATTCCAAAGCGACAATACCATAAAGATGATGCTATCAATAAAGCGATGCAAAAGAAACTTCTTGAAGATAATCTGAGGAGACTCGTATCTGGGATTATGAAAATTCTTGGTTCAAATGGACGAGAACTTGCTGGGTATAACTCTCCTACATGATTAACTTCACAGCTTAATGAATGGGGAATAGATATGACAAGATTTGAAAATGTAGCTGGATTTAGTGTAGAATGATTACTGGAAGGGCACGATGCATGATCGAATGAAATTATTTCAGAATTTGCTGATCAAATTATATCTGTAGAAACAAATGGCTGACATTTCAGACACAAGGTAAATAATATGTTCTCAAAAGATAATAGTGGTCTGGATATAGCAAAGGTTGTACAAACTACAGGAGATAGAGTCAATAAAAGCACTACTGCAAATGATAATATTAACCCTCTTAATAGTGTAAATCCTTATGGTACCGACCCTGAACCTTCTGATATTTATAAACAAGCAGCATAGAAAAAAATAATCCCTTTTTATGGATTATTTTTTTGCTTTCCAATTTGTGAGTATAGTACTGAGTTCTACTTTCTGAGGTCTTGAGGTACTGCTATCTGACCAATAGACAATAGATGATATTTGTAATTTTTCATCATCTGAATTTGCTCCTCACACTCAATCAGTATCTATGTATTCTATAAAAAGTTCTCTCGTATACACAGGAGTGATTGCAAATTTATTTATATTTAAAGTACCTGTTTGAGTATAGAATCCATTAGTATCACGAAATACAGAGAAATTATCTTTGTATGTCGAATCAGCATAGTCTCTACTACTTCATGCTCCACTATATTTTGAAAGTTCAAAGCGATTATTAGCATTTTTATATATAGTATATCATTCATTTGATGATACATTAATATCATTCGTAGTTCCACTTACTCCTATACAGTTTGCATGATTTTCTACATTCCAACAGTTTTTATAATCAGCGCTATAGAGTAACCAATTTGTATCCCGTATATTTGTAAATGATTCTAGTCCATCCCTAGCAATTTGTATGGCTTCTATTCTGTTTCCAGTAGAAGCAGCAAGTTTTTGAGAAGAATTGAGTAAGACATATACTCATGTTATACCTGTTACTATTATAAGCAGTACAATCATAGATTCTATAATTGACGTTGCCCTAAGGGAATATTTCATATATATAGTATTATAATTTCTATCTTATTTTAAGTATAAAAAAGTTTTATTAAATCACAACAGTTTAGACTTTACAAAACATTTTTTTCCTATACAATCCCCGAGCTTTAACCCAAACGTTCGATTTTGACACGTTTTTCAATACATAATCAGAAAGCACTAAAAGAGTTTCTGAAAGAAAATAAAATTCCAGGGTTCAGGTATGGTCAGATAGAAAATGCGATCTATAAAAATTTCATCAAAGAATTTGATAAAATTGAGACTATTCCCAAGGACCTACGAGCACTGCTCAACGAAAATTGTTTTTTTCAATCTCTCAGTGTAGATCACGAGGCTACGTCTTCTAATGGTCAAACAACAAAATTCCTTTTTAAAACTGAGGACTGACTTCTCATTGAGGCAGTATTAATGCGTCATCTTTCAGGAAGAAACACTCTATGTATTAGCTGTCAAGCTTGATGCCCCATGGCTTGTACATTTTGCGCGACTGGAAAACTCTGACTTCAAAAAAATCTCGAACTTCATGAAATCATAGAACAAGTAATGTATGCTGCTGATCTCGTAAATAGCGAATGAGCGAAGCTCAGGAATATAGTTTTTATGGGTATGTGAGAACCAATGCTCAACTATGATGTTATGGCTGAGTCAATACGTATATTTATAGATCAGAAAAAGTTTGATCTTTCTAGTCGAAGAGTGACAGTCTCTACATGTTGAATTGTTCCTGGAATCAAGAAATTTACAGACGATTTCCCTCAGAATTCACTTGCTATTTCACTCCATGCACCAAATGATGAAATACGAAAATCTATTATGCCCGTAGATCATACCTATGATATAGAAACTCTTATGGCATCTCTTGATAGGCATACTGCTAAGACAAATAAAAGGATATTCTATGAATATATTATGATCAATGGGGTAAATGATCACCTCAAACTTGCAGATGAACTCTGAAAACTCTTAGAAGGGAGACTTGCTCATGTTAATTTTATTCCATATAATGCCGGAGAAGGAACTGCCTCTGATGGATACACAACTACTCCGAGGTTTATCATCGAAAAATTTCAAAAGATTCTAGAAAAATACTGAGTCGTATCCACGATACGAGCCACTATGTGAGATGATATCAATGCAGCTTGTGGGCAACTAGCCAGAAAGAAAAAAGACGAAGAAAAAACTCAGGATTAATCCTCGAGTTTTTTTTGAATTCATAGTGTTTATTCATACAATGAATGGAATTTATCATTAAGTGTTATCTGAGCATGAAACAATTGATTTTTAGATTATTTTTAACTGCTTTGGGGGGTATATTTATACTCGTTTTTGCTATGCCTTGGAATTATTTTAATCTTGAGGTACCATTTAGTGGACCAGATTACAAGCTTGGTCTAGATCTGAGTGGTGGTATAGAGCTTGATTATAAGGTAGATCTTTCGCAGGCTAAGCTTGAAGAGTGATATAATGCTCAAAGAGAAGATACTATTATTGAAGGACTCAAATCTATTATAGATAAAAGAATAGAGACGCTCAATATCAATGATTCAGTTATTACGGGAGCGAGTTATGGTGGGGAAGAGCATATTATCGTGCAAATACCTCTCAAATGAAATGATGCCCTTCAAAGTAGTGAAAACATAGAAAGAGCAAAGGCAGCAATTGGGAAAGTAGTAAAAATAGAATTTAAGCAGCTTAGAGAAGATATTACAGATGAAGATATACGAGAAAGAGCCGTACTCGCAAAAACAATCTATGATGAGCTTGCACAAAATATAGATCAGTTTTCTTTAGAGTCACAAAGATATCAGAGTAATTTTGATAATATCGTAATTGGGTCAGCAGAAAATATTAATGATATTTTTTCTCTTTCAGGATCAATAAGTATTCCTCTAGCTATTTGAGACAATAATCTCTCTGAACTTTTAGAAGTTCAAAATTTGTCATGAGAGAAGGGGTTTCTCATCTTTATAAATACATCACCAAAGCAGTATGTATTTATTTCATCAGAGCCATCAGCATGGATTCCAGCTCAAGACTCTCAGGGAAGAGTACTCAATGATAAGTATTTTGTGAATTCATCAGTACAATATAATGAAGCATTTCAAGCTCTCGTAGAGCTCACATTTAATAACGATGGAGCTGAAATATTTGGAGAACTCACAACAAGACTGACAGGAGAACCTATGGCAATATTTGTAGGATGAGAACTCCTTACGGCTCCGACTATTAATGAACCCATTCTTTCATGAAGGGCTGTAATCACTGGAAATTATACTCCAGAGTCAGCCTCAGAGCTCTCAAATGATATAAATATTGGAGTGGTGCCAGCTCCTATTTATCTTACCAGTGAGAGAACTATTGATGCGCGTCTTGGACAAAACTCCCTTGAAAAGATTATACTGGCATGAATTATAGGGTTTGTGTCTATACTTATATTTTTGATGTTTATATATAGACTCTCCGGAGTTATAGCAGCTGTAGCACTCTTTATATATATTGCGATAACTCTTGCTATTTTGAAACAATTTGGAATAGTTTTAACACTTGCTTCTATTGCAGGTCTCGTGCTTTCTATTGGTATTGCGATTGATGCAAATATTCTCATCTTTGAAAGAGTAAAGGATGAGCTTAGGAAATGACAAAAGTTACAAGATGCAGTAAAGGATGGATTTGATAAATCATTTTCAGCTATTTGGGATGCAAATATTACAGG
>CALHAQ010000081.1 GCA_937931775.1 uncultured Candidatus Altimarinota bacterium
GTCTCGAAAAATTCGCAAAACGACTTGGATCTAAAGATATGACTCTCGAGTTTGATAACAAAGTAATATCTCGAATATCAAAAGATGTTTACAATCCAGAGTTTGGTGCCAGAGAAATACGTAGATATCTTACAGACATCATCGAAGATCAAATCGCTGAACAGATACTCTCATCAAGCAATAAAAAGAAATTCACTCTATCGGCAACAAAGGACTGAATCGAAGTGAAATAAAATTATTACTCAAAAGAGGCAACCACAATCGGTTGCCTCTTTTTATATTATTTATTCCTAAGAATACTACCTTAAGATTTAATACTATGACTTCGGTCTAATGATTGCTGGAGTCGCCAGCTTCACTTCTTTGTCTTTCTTTTTGCCTCTTTTAGATCTTCGTTTTGGTTTTTGTTTTTTGGGTTGCTTACGACGTTCTCTTTTCAAGAATTTGAAGCGTTCAACATGTTTGGTTGCTCGACGGTGCTTCTCCTGAGAAAAAGCAAGTTGACCACCAATGTCGATCATTATCTCTTCGTCCATTTGAGACTCAGAGAGGAGGTCCGCAATCTGCCCATGTAGGTCCTCTTGATAGGCTGCACCAGCATGAAGAGATTGGTCCAGACTCTTCATTTGAGCTTGTAGACGAGTGATGTGCCGACCTTGGAGACGAGTGATTCTCTTTCTCCGTTGCTCGCGATAGAGTCCTTCTAAAACCTGAGTCTCAAGGTCATCGATTTCGTCAGCAAACAAACCGAGTGCCTCATCACGCACCTCAATTTCATCTTCGTGAACCTTCTGCATGTACCCAGAATCTTTGGCTTGGTTGATTAAAGCCTCAAGGACTTTATCGAATTTTGACATGAATCTCTCCTCGTGTCATATTTTTGTTTCTATTTTTCACGCTTTTTGCGTAATATCTATACTAGACTTTATTTATTATAAGTCAAAATTAATATATAAAAATATATAATATTTTTTAGTCAAACATCTTTTCCAAAAAATAGTGAGAAATGTAGTTTTTTGGCTAGTATGAGAGTAATAGTTTTTAGCGAATTTTCTCTTTTATGAAGCTAATTAAAAAAATAATTCTCTTGTCTCTACTTTGAGGATATTTTTTTATGACTTCTACTTCAGCTTTTCTGGGAGAAGATCTTGGGCTTGATATGTATAAACAAATAGATGAGTGATTTGAAAGTCTAGAAATAAAACAATATGAATATGAGCTTACAGGGCAATGAGAAACAGATATCAATGAAGTCGTAGGACCAATACTTGCTGATTATGGAATCAAATGTGATATCAGAAGTTCAGGTGATATAGAACAAATGCTCTCTGATAATAATGTAGCTCTTATAATAGAAAGATGTGTTGCGCAGTGAGAACCTATTCCTACTAAGCTTGTAGAAGAAGTAAGTAATGCCCTCACTTATATCAAAGGGACCTTTAAAGATAGAGCAAAAACAAAGTCACAAAAAACTTATGAAATAGCAAGAATTGGCCTCTATAGTGATGGAAGTCTAGAAAACTCCCCTTTTGATCTCATAAATGACATATTAGCAATAGATAAAATTATCTTCTCACAAGAGCTTGAATACAATGGAGTACCATACGAGAATGCAGATAGGGCTTTAGATGACTTTCTTATTGAGGATAAAGATTACCTCTACCCAGAGGATGAAGAGGAAGAAGATACAGGTGAAGAGGGAGAAGAAGAAATAGATCCAGAAAATGAAGAGGAAGAAGATACAGGTGAAGAGGAAGATGTTACAGAAGAGCTTGATTATCATAATTATGTATGTGCACCTGATGAGGATGATTACCTTAATGGTTTAGATGATGATATAGTAGATGATATTTTAGATGATATAGAAAGAACATGATCATGATATATCTCAAATCCCAGATATTGGGGATATCCTGATGATACGTTTACAAACGGGGCTAGTTGGGGCTGACCATTTCCAGGAGATCCCTATACAGGAAATTATAGTGGAGTAACAGACCCTTGGGCTTGCGATGAAGGTTCATTTTTCTGTATTATTGTTGAATTTCAAACATCTAATTACGGTCTAACTGGATGACAGACAATGTCTATAGAATCAGTTTTAAAACGAGCAGCAAAACATCTTGAAAAGCCTGCAAATACATCTCTCACACAGAGAAAAATGACTACCAATAATTTTGAACTCGGATCTATTATTGATAATTTGTGAGAAACTCTCAGAGGTTTTGGAATAGAGGTTTCTCAAAAACCAGTTCCTATTCTAGATACAAAATGAAAAAATGATGACTTAGTAGAATGAGATACATTTACTGCAAAAAATCTCCTTGAAAAATATTATAAAAATAAAGGACTTGATTATCAAAGACGAAATGACCTTGATATATTTGATTATGAAGCTGAACAACAAAAAGTAATAGAAACATCTGCTGGTATGCCTATTACTTATCCTGAAAAGAGAATCAATGATCTCAAAAAGTTTAAAACTGCGCTTGCTGAAAACAATAGAGTCCTATCAGTTTGAGTTGATAAAAAGATACTGCAAAGTGACATGAAGCAGTTTGCTCAGCAATTCACAGAATTAGAAAGGTTCGTAAAATCTATGGAAGACTTTGCTATTGGGATAACTGGAATCATACAAGAAATGAAAAAAATCCCTACCCGTTCATCTTAATATAAAACATGAAAAAAAATCTCTTATATATC
>CALHAQ010000082.1 GCA_937931775.1 uncultured Candidatus Altimarinota bacterium
TGAATGAATATATGTACTTGAAGAGGGAAGAAACTATAAACTCTTTGATTACACTGATTTATTAAAATGAAATGAAGAAATTACTCTTTCAGATTTAGACGGAGATGGGGATGATGATGTATTGTATTTATTAGAATGAAAACTTTACTTTAAAGAAAGTAGAAAACAGTCAGCTACTAAAAATTACCTTTCTCTCCCACCATTAATTCTGCAAAGTGATGATAATAAGTTCTTTAATGGGGATGTATATTACGAGGCTATAAATGGATTTACTGAAAGCTCAGTAAGTGATGGAGCAATTAATATTGAATTTCAAAAACCTACAAACCCAGAGATTAAAAATTTTAGAATGACCTATAATACTATTGTAGATAGGTATCAAGATGAAAGTAACAGCTTTATTCCAAGTGATGTGCAAACGCATGTTGTAGATGCTATAGCTGATATAGATAGTAGACCCCTCATTTCTACAGGAGAAG
This sequence comes from uncultured Candidatus Altimarinota bacterium, assembly GCA_937931775.1. Lineage (GTDB taxonomy): Bacteria > Patescibacteriota > Gracilibacteria > BD1-5 > UBA6164 > JAACSU01. The sequence goes on from CALHAQ010000082.1 coordinate 480, forward strand.
AATATAGCGTGGCCCCACATCTTGCGACTCTTGTATATGCATGAGGAATAAATGATATTACTCTTACAAATGAAAAACTCATAAATATTAAAACTCAATTAGCAGATAATGTAGAAGTAACTCTCACAGCAGATACCAAAATATATGCAAGTGATAATGATTTTGAAATAGAATATATTTCATGAGATAAGCAAGCACAAAGGATAAGTATATGAGCATACCAAACTCTTTCGTTTCACTCACCAGTAGAAATAGTTTCTCTGAGTTGAAATGCATATGTTTCCCTTTGAATTTTTGAAGATATACAGAATACAGATTTGATAAATTATATTGGAATGCCACTTCTTGCTGGTGCTCATCTTGAGTATTCATGAAATGATAGCGTACTAAGTGAAAGTTCTCATGTAGATATTAGATATTATGATGGATCAGAGATAAAAATGGATATACGTGATGTTGACTCATATAGACTCTATGATCTATGAGACACTTTTGATAGAGACTATAGAATACGTTTAGAGGTTCCGAATGACTTTTACTATGCTCGCATCCATGGATTCAAAGATGGACTCAGGTCTACCCTTTCTCGTCAGATACTTCTTGCTCCTCAGATATATAGTGACACACTTCCTCCACAGATAGGCCTTACGCAAAAAATCAGAATTCCAGTTTATCAATCACAAAAAATAGATCTTACACCATATATATATGAAGATGGAGGACTTTCAGGTATTTCTGAGGTAAGAGTTGATTTTGATCTTACAAGAGATAGTGATGATGATGGGAATATCAAAAATGATAGTGATAGTGAGAATATTGTAGTTACAAAATCACCAATAAAAATAGAGATCGAATTTGGACCATATGATGAATTGTTTGAAAAGGATATTGTGATTGCTCTTGTGGATGATAATGGAAATATTTGATCCCGAAAAGTATGATTTGAAGTATATCCACCTACTCCTACTATTACGGATATAGAGGAAAATACTATTACTTGAGTGATTGATGAGGATTTATTGAATGAACCTGTGAGACTGTATAGATATAGAGGAGGTATTATAGAAAAGCTCCAGGCCTCAGATGGAACAGATCTTATTGAAACAGATGCTGATGGAAACTATGATTTTGAAACAACTGAAAACGCAGAGTGATTAGTTCTGAGTTATTCATGATCAAGTATAGCAACTATAGATGAATATACTTGAAGAGTAGATATTTCAGATGTATTGGTTACTACAAAAATTCTTGCTACCAATAATCCTGAGAACACTTCGATATATCCAGAGATACAGCTTCTGAGACTTGGAACACCTATATTTAGACAGTTTGTAAAAGTTCCGGAAGGAGAAGTAGAAATCACTTCAAACTTTACAGATATGGAAAATACAGGAATGTATATGAAACTCTTACAGCAAGAAGATTATTCGAGCTTTAGAGTCCCTCTCGGAGTTTCTTACAATCCAGGAAGTGTTTCTGTATATCAATCGACTGATGCCGAGAAAGCACCTGTTATGACCGTATTTAGAGATGGTCGTATACATATAGATAGAGAAAACTATAAACTTGAATATAAAACAGAGGGAGAATATACTTCAATAGTTCTTATAAACACAGTTTCTGGACAAGACATTGCACAAATAGTGTACTTTATAGAAGCGAGTTATGTACTGAGATAGTTATGAAACTATAAGTAAATAATTTAGAAGATACTTTAAAGTTATTATAAAAACCCTCCTTTAGGAGGGTTTTTCAGTATATCTATAGTATAGTATTACTGCCAAAGAGTATCACTATCATCATATATTTCATATTCATATTTACTACAATTTGTTTCATTCGTTGCAGCTATGAAATTACAAGTGTTTGAATATGTGTCATAGTACTCGTAACAACTAGAATCCCCATTATCATACATATAACATGTAGTGGTATGATCATCAAATGTATAGTCTTTTATTTCATAATCAGGAACATATGCTTCATATTCTTCACAAATTTCACTATCAGTCTCAGCAGTATACACACATGTTTCACTGTTTCAGTTTTCTTTATAGTATTTAGTACAGGTATAATCTCAATTTTCAAAAGTATAACAGTCTTCTTCATAGTCATCATATTCCTTATATTCATACTCATAGTCTGTTTCGTAAAATTCATTATAGTCTTCATATTGTTGATAGTAGACTTCAGTCATAAATTCTTCTATATCTTTTATCTGAGTTGGAGCTTGTATGTTTTTTTTATCTACACTTCGACGTGTTCCTGTGTTTGAGAGAGACATATTAAAATAATTCTTTTCATCTATATCTATATCTATATTCATAGAGATATTATTTTTATTTGCTCGTCAGTCATATGCTAGTGCACCGTCAAACCTTATATTTTCTTGCCCACCTGGGAGTTGGTATGCGAGTTCAGGTGATACTATATCACATCATCCACTGATATCTATATATTGGCTTTTCATATCTCCCCCAAAACTACATTTCATATCCATATTACTATCCTGTCCTGCGAGATGCATAGATATTTTTTTATTCTTGTAGTCCCATCATAGATTCATTGCGTCTTCTATCATCATATCCATAGAACTCTTGAAGATATTTCCGTTATTGTCTATATCAAATATCATATTCATAGACATATCTTCAGCCATCATTTCTGCTTTGAGGAGATTATTTGGGATGTATTGAAAATTTCCATAGTCCTCTCCATCCTTTACGTCTCCTGAAAGAGAAATAAGTGATTTATTATCCCAGGCTACCATGAGCTCTACTTCTTCATTTCATTCATTAAATGATAATTTTAGAGTGTTTTCATTTCATAGATTCATTATTATCAACATTTCACTATCTTTCATGTCATCCAGCATACCTTGGTACTGAGCTGGAGTACATGTATCTCCCCCAAATGGATCAAATATACCAGAAATTTCCTTTCCTATATCACAAAAGTGTTTTGTTGGGCGCATCATATATCCATCATCAGTTTTTGCATATGCCTGTAGGAGAGGTTTTTCAAATGCCGTTTGCATTTGAGATCGAATATTACTACTACTCATAGATGTTAGAAATTCAACAGCCTCTAGGTAATCGTCTGATTCCATAGAGAGATAGGTATTTTCTTTTGCCAGCTCATTCAGCTTCTCGATATATGGATTGAGTTGCAATTCTACGTTTTTATCAGAAGTTTCAGAGTTTATATTATCAAATTTGAGATATATATTTCCATCTTTAGATATTATGTTAGCATCAGCTCATAGAGACATATCCAACTCCTGTCAGAGCATACTTGCGCTATAAAAACTTTCTATTTTTCCTGCAAATGTTTGATCAAATACTTGAGTTTCACTTATATAGTCAGAAATATCTATCGTTCATTCAATATTTCAAAAACCTTCTATTCACATATTGAGAGACATCTTCATATTTCATTTCTCTTCATATCTTGTCATTTCATTCCATGAAGTAATTGCGCTATCTATAAAAGCAGATATCTCTGATTCTAGATTTTTTTGCATTTCGAGTACCTCATTTTGAGTTTCTGTTTTTCACTCTTCACTCAGAGAAGGTAGTATGAGTTCTGGTACTTCTTGTTTTCGAAGTTCGAGTTCACTATTTACTTGAGTGGCAATATAATCTACGAAAGCTCATTTATCACCAGAAATATTTCCTACAAGAGGAGAAAGAAGCGCATCTATTTCAACTAACTTTTCTGTAGAAATATTAGGGAGAATTTTTTCTACTTGAATAGCGGAGTCACTGTATTCTCCTAGAGACTCCGCGGCATATCCTTGAGAGATATTTGTGAGGAAAAGTAATGAGAGAATTATGGTCGCAATAATTTTTCGAAACATAAAAGATTTATAAAAAAATAATATACCTTTTTAGTATATTATTTTTTCAATTCATACAAAATCACTTTTTGTCATTCTGTATTCTGAAACTCTTTGAGTTTTATAAATCATTCAGGAGTTTCTTCTAGATATTTCTGAAGTTTTGGCCTGTAGGTTTTGAAATCCATACTATCTACTACGAGTATATCTATACTGTTATATTTTCAGTACTTATAAATATCTCTTATATTTTCACTATATGGAGTAATATATCTTGTTTTTGATCAAGAGTAATATGTAACTATCGGAAATCGTTCCATGAGTGTAATATTTTTTCAAAATTTATTATTCTCTGAGAGCCAGATCCCAGCTTCTTTTTTGAGACTATAATATTCATCTTTTGGAGATTCTATATTTTGGTATACAAAAACCGATAATAGAAAAATTCCAAGAATGTTGAGCA
>CALHAQ010000083.1 GCA_937931775.1 uncultured Candidatus Altimarinota bacterium
TTCTATTTGTAATAATTGAAATTCATCACAGATAATTTCTTCTACTATTCTTTGGACTTTTGCTAAAAGAGGATAGAAACCAAACACTGGATCTACATCAAATATTTCAGGAAATCTGTAAGATAATTGTGCATGTTTTCATTCATGGTCACGGATAAGTGATATGAAGTCATCTTCTGTTGCGTTCTTTCCTTTAAAGGGTCACTTAAAAACTTCTAAATCTGATTGATATCATTTTATTCCGAAAGCAGTTCACTCAGGCACAATAATTTGTGACTGTGTTCGGTTTCTCTTAGAGTCTCCTACATCTCTTTTTTTGTGTATGTAGCTTCTTTTATTTATATATTTTGAAGCCCAAGAAAGATCAAGAGTCTCTAAATACTCTTGCCTTTCTTCTTGTCATCATTGTTGTGCTTCATGGAAATTCATAAATATATAATAAATTAAATATTATATTAATCAATATTTTCTATTAGATTTAATGTAAAATATCCACTCTAAGTAATTTCATTTTTAATTCCGTCTAGAAAAAATATCTCAAAAAATCCTATTTTCTCTATTTTAGTGTTTTTTATATAAAAATTAAGCCGTAGAATGCTTTTAAATTTTCTCTCGTCTGGGAGATTTTTTTATTTGCCATGGTTTTATCTGTAATTATATTGTATACATAGGAATATATTTTTAATACGCATACAAAATATGGCAGATACAAAAACAACAGCAGCATATGGAGCTGATAGTATACAGGTCCTTGAGGGTTTAGAACCAGTTAGAAAACGTCCCGGGATGTATATAGGTTCTACTGACGAGCGAGGTTTACATCATCTTGTTTGGGAGATTGTTGATAATTCAATAGATGAGGCTATGGCTGGTCACTGCGATACTATTAAACTCACATTTCATGCTGATGGAGCATGTAGTGTCGAGGATAATGGTCGTTGAATCCCGGTTGCAAAACATGCAAAAACAGGAAAATCTACTCTAGAAACTATCCTGACAGTACTTCATGCTGGTGGTAAATTCGGTTGAGGAGGATATAAAGTATCGGGGGGGCTGCATGGAGTAGGTGCGTCAGTAGTAAATGCGCTCTCTACAAAACTCGAAGCTACGATACATAGAGAATGAAATGAATATTATCAATCTTTTACGCTCTGAGTTTCAGATGGAGATATAAAGACGGTTGGAAAAAGTAAAAAAACTGGATCAATGATCAAGTTCTATCCAGATGCGAGTATCTTTAAGATCACTACAGAATTTGATTATACGACGATTATTAATCGTATGAGACAACAAGCGTATCTCACAAAAGGGATTAAGCTAGAAATTGTCGATGAGAGAAAAGATAAAGCGTATAAATTTTATTTTGAAGGAGGAATTAGATCATATGTAAACTTTCTCAACAAAAATGAATCTACTATAGGAAAGGTATTCTACACAGAAAAAGAGAAGAACGATATTCTTGTAGAAGCATCTATTCAGTATAATAAAGACTATTCAAATAATATTATTTCCTTTGTAAATAATATACATACTCCAGAAGGGTGAACACATATGACTGGTTTTAGAACAGCTCTTACTAGAACGATTAATAAATATGCGAGAGATAAAGGAATTCTTAAAGAAAAAGATCAAAATCTCACAAATGAAGATGTAGTCGAAGGAATAGTTGTAGTACTCTCAATTAAGGTTATTGATCCTCAGTTTGAAGGACAAACAAAAGGAAAGCTTGGTACTCCAGAAGCAAGAGGAGCTGTAGACTCTGTATTCTCAGAAAAATTCATGGAATTTCTGGAAGAAAACCCATCATCAGCAAAATCAATTTGTGAAAAAGTAAATCTGGCAGCGAAAGCGCGTATGGCAGCAAGAGCAGCAAGAGATACCGTTATTCGTAAGGGAGCACTAGAGTGAATGACCCTTCCAGGAAAGCTCTCAGACTGTTCGAGTAAAGATCCTGCTGTTTCAGAGCTATATATAGTCGAGGGTGATTCTGCGGGAGGTTCTGCAAAGCAAGGACGTGACAGAGAACATCAAGCTATTCTTCCACTCAGGGGGAAGATCCTTAATACTGAGCAAGCTCGAATTGATAAAATCTTTGCAAATGAGCAGATTAAAAATCTTATCATCGCTCTTGGTACTTCTATTGGAGAAACATTTGATGCAAGTAAACTTAGATATCATCGTATCGTTATCATGACAGATGCGGATGTTGATGGAGCGCATATCCGTACACTTCTGCTTACATTCTTCTTCAGATATATGAAGGAAATTGTAGAAGGATGATATCTCTATATAGCGCAACCACCACTCTATAAACTCACAAAAGGGAAACAATCATGGTATGTATATAATGAAGAAGAAAAAGTGAGAATAATAGAAGAACATGCTATTACTGGAGAAAACATCCAGCGTTATAAAGGTCTTGGGGAAATGAATCCAGAACAACTTTGGGAAACAACTATGGATCCTGAAGAAAGAAAGATGTACAAGGTAGGCATCGCTGACGCGCAAGCAGCAGATGAAATGTTTAAAGTACTTATGTGATGAGAAGTAGCCCCAAGAAGAAAGTTCATTCAATCAAGAGCCAAGAGTGTTAAAAATTTAGATGTATAATATGCTCACGATAGTAAAACAATTATATGGATCATCTTATATTACAGTAATAGGGGTCGTCATGTAAAAGTAATTACAGAATTATTTTTATATCTAATACATATTATTATGTTTAAAAAACACTTAGACGACCATTGAGTTTCTTATAGAGACCACCAAAAACTTGCTTTTTTCTTTGCAAGGGAGTCTTGTAAAGCAGGATTCATGGCATTTATTCATGGAATAATACCAAAGTTCTTTGAAACTTCCGCAAGTGATACACATAAGGCTATTCTACCAAAATATATGCAAATGCTCGAAGAGTTTAAAAAAAAGAAAAAATTATAAACTATTTCTACAAAAAGAGAAGGGACTTTCCTTCTCTTTTTTAGTCACTTTTTTGAGAGTATGTTATAGTTATAAAGATTTTATTTAAAAAATATATAACTATGTCTAAGAAACATACATCAAAATGAAAGAATAAAGGACTCTCTGTTATGAAGGATCTCAGGAAACCACATATTCTTCTGGGTTTCATTTTATATATCATTCTTACTTTAGTTCTCACAATGCTTATTGGAAATCTTTGGGCAGCACTATGTTTCTCTCTTGCTGCGTATTCCGTACTTTGAAATGATGCAGTACAAACACTTATGACCTATATTCATTCAAATGATGATCTTCCAAAAAAACTTCTTTTTGCAGGGGTACTAGCAGTATTATTATGAGTAATATGGTACTGATTTTTATTTGCGCAGTGAGGAATTACTTATGGTCGTCTGGATGCAAAGTGATATGCTGATGTCACTGTTCAGTGGTATATGGTTTTTTTCCCTCTTCTACTCGTGATTCTTACTCGTTATAAATGAATTCCTGTTTCAACATCTCTTCTTATGCTTTCTATATTTTCAACAAGTCTTTTATTTCAAAATATTGTTCTTAAATCAGCTGCATGATATGTGGTAGCCTTTACTTCAGCATATTTTATATGGCTTGCAGCAGAATATATACTCAAGAGAATTAAATATAAATCAAAGTGAAAGAAACAGAGAAAAATTATTTTTTGGAGAGTATTACAAACTTGTACTACCGTTCTTTTATTCTCAACGTGGCTTATGCACGATATGGTAAATATTGCTGTTTTCTTGCCCAAAGAAATTACTTATCCCATACTTCTTACTATTTCAGGACTCTTTACTCTCGCATTGGCATACACATTTTATATTGATGGAGGACCAGTTGGGAAAATAGTTACTTCAAAAACGAAGATTCATAGACTTATTTGAGCAACGATGGTAGATGGGGTATATTTTGTAATACTAGTTATATTTAAGGAATGGTCAAACATACCTATGAGTACTACTTGGGTATTTATTGGTCTTCTCGCTGGACGACAAATGGCAATTCGATCTATATGAAGAGTCGGAAAAATAAAAAAACATCAAAATAAATACCTGCTTGCAGTAAAGGAAATAGGGAGAGATTTATGAAAAATGCTTTTTGGTCTCGCGATTTCATTAGTTGCCTTAGTAATAGTAAGATATATTACAGGAACATAAGAATTAGATTTTTCTTTTGCAAAGATTCAGAAATCATGTATACATAGGATATAAAAATAAAAATACAATTATTTTTTATATTCTAAAAATCTTACAATTATGGAGAAAATTGTATCAAAGTATCCTGTGCTTCAGGATTTTAAGGACCCAACTGTCCTTATGTGACTAATAGCCTATTGAGTTTTAACACTTGTATTGGCTATTTTTATTTGAAACTTCTGGGCAGCTCTATCTTTTGCTCTCGCTGCATATGCAGTTATTTGAAATGATGCGGTTCAAACTCTTATGACTTATATTCATTCGAATAGTGACGTGCCAAGAAAATACTTATTCTCATGAGTAGCTGCTGTACTACTTGGAGTTATTTGGTATGGTTTTCTTTCGGCTGGAGACATTACTTATGGACGTTTAGATGCAAAGTGATATGCAGATTTTACCATAGAATGGTATGTTGCTATCTTCCCTCTACTTTTAGTGTTTTTAACACGTTTTAGAGGAATTCCTGTTTCTACTTCACTTTTGATGCTTTCTATTTTTTCTACAACTCTTCTTTTTGAAAAAATAGTTATGAAGTCAGCTCTTGGATATCTTGTAGCATTCCTCGCGTCTTTTGTTATGTGGATCATAGTTGAATACATACTAAAGACTATCAGTAAGACAAAAAAGAATGCAGCGATAAATTTTTGATGAATGATGGTAAAAGCAGCAATAGCTGCAGCTGTATTTATGGCAGCATTGTGATATGTTATCATTCCTATGATTCTTGCTGCATTTCCTAACCTTGTAATTCCATCTGTCTCAAGTCTCGAACTGAGTCTTTATAGTCTTGTAGCTTTCTTGTTTATACTTGGAATCTTCTACGAACGTGAAGCTGATGAAAAAACATCACGAAGCTCTACATTCTGGAGGATAGCTCAAACATTTACAACAGCTCTTCTTTTTGGTACTTGGCTTATGCATGATATGGTAAATATTGCTGTATTTCTTCCGTCAGGATTTGGCTTAGAAATAATGCTTCTTATATCCGTACTCTTCGTATTAGGTCTTGCGTACACGTTTCATATTAATGGTGGGCCAGTTGGAAATATTGTTACAAAGAAAACTTCTACAAATGAAATCATTGCAGCGACAATGATTGATCTTGTATACTTTGTAATACTTCTTATATTCAAGGATTGGTCAAATATCCCTATGAGTACTACTTGGGTATTCGTATGACTTCTTGCATGAAGACAGTTTGGTATCAGAGCTATTAATAGAATAGATACAGTAGAATGATCTGGTAGAATGACTCTTGCGTTTAAAGAATCATGGAAAGACTTCTCTAAAATTATGGTTGGTCTTGGTATATCAGTAGTAGCGCTCCTAGTAGTACGTTACTTCACAGGAACATAATTCTTTGATATCCACATAAAACTCTTATATTTTTATATAAGAGTTTTATTTTGTTTTAGGTATATATATGGACATAAGAATAGCTACTATAGATGATCTTGAGAGAATAATAGAAATAAACAAATTTGTAGATTATGAAAACTCTCCTTCTTTTATGAGAAAGTCTATTCTCGAATGATATGTACTGCTTATTGAGAAAAATAATGAAATTATAGGGTTCCTATTATTTCAGGACTTATGGGGGAATACAATATTGCTCTCACTTCTGAAAATTCATACTGACTTTCAAAAACAGGGTGTCTGAACTAAGTTATTAGATTACTTTGAAAAGTATCTTCTCAAGCGAGGAACAAGTACATATATGAGTTCAACCATGTTAGATAACCCATGAGCTCAGATATTTCATGAGAAAAAGTGATTCAAAGAAATAGGTATATTAGATATGCATTATGGAGAGGAAATGTTTTATAGAAAAGATCTTTAAAAGTCATTATAAGAGAATACAGTTTTTAAAGTTGTGTTTTACAGACTTATCTCTTTAATATACTTATAAACTATATTATTTATAAGTCTATAACTGTGTACAATAGCTCTGTTTTACATCCCAAGCCTATAGATTCTAATAATGTATACTCTCATGTATGAGTATGAAATGAAATTAAACCCCAATCGATTTTTACAGCTCAGGAATGAGTAAAACTCATGATCGAAGATATTTCTGGACTTAGATCAGGAGATAACTGAGTACTCAATACCATGGTTTGGAGAGCAGATGAGACATGACTCATGGTAGGAGAAGCTATATTAAATGCTTTAGAGTCCGGGGCAAGAATAGATGTATTAAAATGTAGATGATGATGATCTTTTGAATGATGAGAATCATCAACAGAGGGTTTTATTCCCCTAAATATTCTTCAAAAGTGGAAAGCTAATAGATTAAGAAAATTCTACAAAAATATTCCTATTGGACTATCACCTGAAGTAAGGGAACAAATAGATAGCGTTCGTAAAGAACTATTTGCCCATCCAAATTTTTATTTAAGAAATGAAACTAGATATAATCATGCAAAATATTGGCTAAAATATAATAGAGAATCGTGAGTCCTTGAATCAGCCTTATTTGGTTGAGCATCTATTTGAAACGAATGGTCTGGAGTTGGTGAAAAACAATATATAGATTGTGTAGTACAATTGCAGGCTCAATGGATGCGAGATGACCTTGCTTCAGCTCTAAGTGGAGATAGAAAAGGATGGAACAATGGAATGAATATACTTACGAGAGATAATTATCATAATGAACTAGAAGATATCCTTGATAGTACAGAGGATCATTTGAGAACATCTATTTCATATTTAGGAGATCCAGAACATATATCAAAGTTAGAAAATCAGAGAGACTCAGAGATATTTATATCTCGAGAATCTAATGTGAATAGAGATAGAAATATACACTTTCTTTATGAATTACTTCGTAGAATAAATAAAGGTTTTAGAAATGGATATAAGGGACAAAAATCATTGATGGATGTATTAAGCTATTGGTTGGATTTTTGTAAAATGGAAACCGAAGAGATTCCAGATAAATTAAAAATAACATTACTGGAACAAATGTTACATATGAAAAGTCTTTGTGGAGATGATTTTGTGATTACAGGTTCAGGGAACTTATTGGAGACATGATATAGTGAACTATGAATAGCTTTGAAAAGATGAAAGAATGGAGATGTTGACGAGATGATTCGACAAAAACATGAAATGCTAGATTCAATATCATGTGGCACAAGTTCTTTCATGGTATCTAAATGATTATATTCCTCATCACTTTCTCAGTGAGATGAATTGTTATTTTCTCTTTATAGATCACAGGTAGAGAGGATAGCTATGAAATTAGAATCATTCTTTGCTCATAAGGTTTTTACAAGAACAGTCTCAAAAAACTTACAAAGAGATGAGGATTTTTTTACTAAGATGTTTGCATGAGAACTATAGTAATAGATGCTGTTCAAATTATGTGTATTTCTACTGTTAAAAACTCCTTAAAAACTTAGAGCTCTTTTTGTCAAAAAAAGTTTGACTTGATATGAAATACTTATAAAATCCTGAGGCTTTTTTCGTTCTTGAAATACTCTGCTTTTTGAAAAAAAGACACACCTCTATATTTAATATAGAGAAGTATATTATATTCCTCTGTAGCTCAGCGGTAGAGTAGACGACTGTTAATCGTTTGGTCACTGGTTCGAATCCAGTCAGGGGAGCCATAAAATATAAACTATATAAAGAAGAGATTTTAAGCTCTTCTTTATATGTATCCGGAGAGATGGCTGAGTGGTCGAAGGCAACGGTCTTGAAAACCGTCGTACTGGCAACGGTACCCAGGGTTCGAATCCCTGTCTCTCCGCCATTATATTTTTGGCAAAAGTTTTATAGTAATACCATTACTATAAAAGAAATTGTTTTCTGGAAAGGTGCCAGAGTGGTCGAATGGGCTCCCCTGCTAAGGGAGTGAACCGTTATTCGGTTCCCAGGGTTCGAATCCCTGTCTTTCCGCCAGTTTTAAGCTCAAGCCTTTTAGGATATATTTGGGCCTGTAGCTCAGGGGTTAGAGCAGTCGGCTCATAACCGATTGGTCGTTGGTTCAATTCCAACCAGGCCCACCATTATTAGTTTCTTTAGTAATACTGATATCATATCATAAATTACAATAAGAAATTACATCTTTAAATTGAAGCGTAAAGATGCTAGAATAAAGGAAGAATTAAGTATATAAAAAAAGTCGAAAAAAAGTTTTGACTTAGATATATTAACTTATACAATCCTCCTGCTTCGAACAAAATCTAGAGTATATAAAAAGTTAAAAATAATATAAGTCAAAATCACTTAATTAAATAGTGAAAAAAAGTTTTGACATCACTTGCTTAACTTATACAATCCTCTAGCTTTCAAAAAGCAAAACGTTCTTTAAAATAAACAGAATATTAGAAAAAAAGAGATACCAATTTATTGGAGCTTTGGAAAAACTTAAAAAACAAAAAGTCCTGTAGTTATTATTTATAATATCTACAGGCAATTTACGTTAAAAAGAGTTTGATCCTAGCTCAGGGTGAACGCTAGCGGTGCGCCTAACACATGCAAGTCGAGCGGTAGAATTTTCTAGCTTGCTAGAAAATTTGAGAGCGGCGAACGGGTGAGTAACACGTTGGAATCTGCCCCCAAGTCAGGGATAGCCATTGGAAACGATGATTAATACCGGATGTGCTCTTCGGAGTAAAGATTTATCGCTTGGGGAGGATCCTGCGTACTATCAGC
>CALHAQ010000084.1 GCA_937931775.1 uncultured Candidatus Altimarinota bacterium
ATCGATGATAATATCTTTGAAAATCTGTATGTTTTTAGACGGAGACAGAGAAGCTCCGACATCTAATGAAAATTGATCTTCATTAAATACCATTATCTACAAGGACTAGAAAGATTGAGAAAGGTTTTTTGTTTGGTACTACTACAAGTTATATATGAAGAAAGTTCATTAAATTTCTGATCATATCATGACTCTAGATCAAGAATACTCTTGAGACCTGTATCATAGAGATTTTTATTTCATACATCAAAACTCACAAGAACATCTCATTGTTCTACAAAGTTTTTATATACTATATTATAGTTGGGAAGAATTTTCTTTTCACTCATATTAGTTGCCACATCTACCTCAGGAGATAGGTAATATGGAAAAGCATCTATATATGCTTGTTGCCCCTGATTTGAAGATAAATATGACAGAAAAGATAGTGCCGTATTTACATGCGTAGAATCTTTATTTATAGCAAAATAATTATAGTTTATTGAAACTTTTTTTTCACTCCCTGCATATGATGGAAACGGTGTCGCAAATAAAAAATTCTTCTGATATCATATCCTATCAATAGCTAGTAAATCTCGAGGGTATCCTATCATTGCAGCTACATCTCACTGAGTAAAAAAATCTATATCAATATCCCTTATAAATGGGGCTGATAAAATATTATATCTATTATCTCCGTCTCTTTGGCCAAATGCATTATACATTGCTAGTACTTGCCTTACTTGTGATGCATCAGAAGTAGTAAGAGAGTCTTTCCCTTCAAGTACAATAAGTGACGTTATAGCGTCTACAGCTCTCGTAACTCAAGCTCCGTTTCACAATGCAATAGGGATAATATTACTATACTTATTTGAAATAGTCTTTACTTCTTTTGCAAAATCAGACCATGTTCTCATATCTGATGGTCTGAGGAAATACTTTCTATTATAAAATATTCCAAGAGCTTCATAACCAGCTGGGACTCCTTTTAGAAATTCCACTGTGGAATCTGTCTCATCTGTAATGATAAGGTCAGATCAGAAAATTGGGTCAAATCTAAGTCTGAAATCATTTGGACTTATTACAGTAGGATCTATTCACAGTATTTGGTTTTCGAGTACTCAACTTTCACTATTATTGAGCATAAAAATATCTGGAGCATTTCAAGATGCAATAGCACTAGTAAGAGTATTTATATATGTTTGCGTATCTGAGAAACTTTCTACGAGTATATTCTTTGTAGCAAAACTTGGGTTTGCAGTCTTAAATCATGTAACAAAATTGGTAAAATCTGTCTCACTATCATCAAGTATCCAAATTTTAAAATCTCATGTTGAATTCGTTCTTACATTGTTATTACGTCCAGAATTAAGATTAATTACCAGGATTGTTATGAGTCATACAAGTACAACAGCTATAATTGCGAATATAATTTTATTTTTGTTCATGTTTTTGTTCGAAAGATAATAAACAGTGTCCGTCTAATAATATGTTTGTGTAGATTTTTGAGTCGGATCAATTTTGATAATTTTTGTGTTTTCTCAGAGTGAAAATATAGTAAAAAACCCTACTATAGAAAGGATAATCAAAAATACTAATAAAAGATTAGTTACGGGTGCTATATTAGTACTAAAATGTTTAAATTTATATGAGTGGTGACGAGCAACAAGAAAAAATCCCCATAATATGGCAAGCATGAATATATATATACCTAAATATATTGGTAACATACTGTTAAAGATTGGAATTAAGTAATAGAAAAATTATAGAGAGAGACTTTTTTTTTGCAAATTTTAAACAAGATTGTTATACTATATGGGTAATACTTATGTTTGATAAAACAAAAACATGGCACAAATACAAAAAGATGATACAACATTTGAAATAACGGATGAACTTCAGGCAAAATACCCTGAACTCATAAAGCTTGTTATAGCTACAGAATCAATGGATAATGATGAGAGACAATATTGGTTTGATATCATGCCTTCTATGACAGATACACAAATTGATCGACTCTATGATATACTAGAAACTGAGAAGAAAAAACTCCAAGAACTTGAAGTAAAATATCAAAAAGAGATTAAAACTCTCAATGAAAAACACCTTATAGAGTGGCAAGAGATGCAGGTAAAAGAAGGAAAGAAGAAAGTCGAAGCTGCAAAAGCTCAGGACAAATCTAGTAAAGAAGACCCAGATGAGATACTCGCTATGCTCAATGATCTATAGAAATGTACAGAATAAAAAAAGAACTTCCCTCGAAGTTCTTTTTTTATTTTTAAGATAATTGCTTATCTTGCGTACCACCATGCATCATGAAACCAAGTATCATCTCATCACATAGCTGCACCCCATCTTACTCATTGAAGTAAGTTTCACTTTAGATTTATAAGTGCTATCCCACCTGCATCTCTCGAATACCAATTATCTGTATCACAATAACTTGCTGAAGGAGAGAGTGCATATGAACCTGACATTTTTAGTTTATAAAATGTATTAGTATTATCTCACACACATGGATTTGCTCATCCATAATATCTTAGCTGTCATTTTTCGTATGAATACATGATTAACTTAAAATTTGCTTCTGCTACAAAAGGATCTGATGTATCTAGAGTGATCATCATCTCTGTATGAGATAAGTTACGGGCATCCATAGTATAAGTCGTACCATTATCTTTTATAGAAGTATCATACGTACCAATATTACTTTCAAAAAATCAGATACCAGTAGCATTTTCATTCATCCTTCAAAAAAGCGTCCACCCTCCTCATGCATTTTCCATATCGCAGTATACTTGTATATCTCCTGTTCCTCCTGGGTTAATAGTATAAATTCCATTATCTCATCCATTTCATGTTTGCTTTAGTCTTTTACAACTTGATCTAGCATTTGATGCCATCAACGTAGCTCCTGTTCCTTCTAACTTTTCTTCATCACTTATATTTGCAACAAAGCTTCCTGTCTCAGTTACTACATCAAAAGCAGTAGAGTCATAGGCTGAGAGTTGTTGGATAGGGGTATTCGTTGTAGTTTGAGTCAGGATTCAGAGTTTTCTTCAGTATACCTTAGGGTATCTGTCTGTGTAGTCTGTAGCGTTTGCTCTGTTGTTTGGGATCAGTGAAACTGATCCTTCTTCTTCCATCATAGCCATGAGTTGGAGACTCTTCCTATCCTTAGTAAGGTAGTAGGTAAAGTAGTCATCATTCTTTGGGTCTTTTCATCCATTCGTAAAGTCTATAGTTTCTAGGACATCTACTCCTGCTTCTCCTTGGTAAGCTATGAGAGTTCATGATGCATGTACTTCTACATAATCATCAGGAAGTGGAAGCGTCTTCGTAGCAGAGTATACTTGCAGGGAGTCTGAGAGTTTTATCATCTGGCTTATTCTATTGGAGTCTCTGGCTCCTGTAAGGTATCAGCTATATGAGACAAATCCTACCGTAGAGAGAATTGCTACTATGGTTATTACGACTATAAGTTCTACGAGGGTAAAACCTAGAGCTTGTTTTATGTTCGTATGCATGAAAAAATCCTTATAAATATATAGAGTATTTATAAGGATTTATGAGAGAAGTGGTAGTTTTTTAGTATTGACTAAAAGTTACTTTCATTTTCCATTTCTTTTTGTACTTCTTGCAT
>CALHAQ010000085.1 GCA_937931775.1 uncultured Candidatus Altimarinota bacterium
AGAAATAAAATTCAGGGTAATATCTCGAAATATTCAGTTAAAAATAGTTTAGAAAAATATAATGTCATTATTAAAAATGTTTAATCCTAAAGTATCTATAATCATTCCTGTATACAATGGAAGTGACTTTGTATGAGAAGCTATAGATAGTGCTCTCAAACAAACATACAGTAATATAGAAATACTCGTGATTAACGATTGATCATCAGATGAATGAGAAACTGAAAAAATAATAAAATCCTATGGAGATAAAATCATATATATTTCTAAAAAAAATGGATGAGTAGCAACAGCTCTAAATGTATGAATAGAAAGAATGTCGGGAGAATACTTTTCATGGCTCTCGCATGATGACCTCTATATGAAAAAGAAAGTAGAAATGCAAGTCAAAGCCCTCTGAGAAATAAAAGATAAAGAAGATGTTATACTCTTTTCTGATTATGTATTTATAAATGAATCATGAAAAGAAATAAATAAAATAGGTATCACATATACCAGTGAAACTATACTCTATAAACTCCTTATAAATTCATTTCTGAATGGTTGTACACTCCTTATTCCCAAAAAAGCATTTACTGACGTATGAGTTTTTGAAGACGAACTTCAGACTACTCAGGATTATCATCTATGGTTTCGAATGATGAAAAAATACCGTTTTATCAATGTCTCAGAGTACTTGGTAAAGAGTCGACAACACTCTGGTCAAGATAGTAAAAAGAAACTATTCATAGCCATGAAAGAACGTAAGTATTTGGAGAACTTTATTTTTAAATTATTCTCCCCTGAAGAACTCAAGAAAAGTTCAGGTAGTAAACTCCCAAACAGTATATTTATATTCATCACTAAGTGTAAATTAGAGAAATATAGAATTCTCTGATTTCTATATTTCATTTCTCAAAAACTTCATATTGATATTTTTCTCGCAACTATTTATAGAAAAATATTTAAATACTAAAAAACACTTCTATATAGAAGCGTTTTTATTATCGACAAAGAGAGTATTTCTAAATTTCAAACAAGATACCATAAGTTGTCTACAATAATTTTTTACTATATATACTTGTCTATAATTTTAGAAGTTATTGTCATTATTGACACAGCTTTAGCTCTTAAAATAGGCTTTTAGAATGAAATTAATTACTATTCTTTAGAATCAATAAAATGTAATAATTCTATCCATTGTTCAATAGTAAGATCTTCTCATCTAAGATTTTCACTGTGTCGATAATGACATAAGAAATCATTGATCACAACTTTATCAATACCACCTGAAACAAGATTATTCAAAAGTTTTTTTCGTGGAGATCGAAATCATATTTTTATGAGCTCTAGGAATCCTCTATCATCAATACTATCATATGTATTATGTAGCTCAAAATATAAGACTGATGATTCTACTTTTGGAACTGGTACAAAACTTTCTTTTGGAACAAGTATTCTTTCTTCTATTTTACATTTCTTTTCTATCATCAGACTTAGGACTGATGACTTATTTCTTCACTTTCAAAGTATCTTATCTCCCACGTCTTTTTGCATAAGGATAAGCATTTGCTCAGGAGAGTTTTTTATATCATATAAAAAATGTCTGAGGATTGGTGAGGTAATATAGTATGGTATATTTGCTACTACTAGATAACTATTAAAATCAGGAGTAAATTCTAAAACATCTATATTATGTATTTTAAAATCAATCTCATCACATTCTAACTCTCAGAGAGATTTTCGATCTTCTAATATTTCTATCATATCTCTATCAAGTTCTACAAGATGGAGAGATTTTGGTTTTTTATTTAAAAGTTTTTCAGTAAGGACTCAATACCCGGGTCATACTTCTACAACATTACTTCACATAATGTTAATAGAATTAGATATACTTGTAGTGATATTATCATCTACTAAAAAATTTTGACCAAGAGACTTCTTAGCAAAAATCCTATAGTGATCAATTATTTGTTGAGACATATATACATGAAAAAAATATGTTTAGATTATATATGTTTTCACAAATAATAAAATAAATTAATATGTAAGACTAATTCAAAAATCTACAAATCACTCATAATCTCCTGCAGAATAATTTTCCAAAACATCTAAAAGAGCTGAATACCTAAGGTTATAGGTATAGGTATTTTTATTACCATTGATATTGATAGAAGTAGGCTCTGATCATATAATTACTCATCATGAGTGGGAAAGTACAGTTCCTACATATGGAGGTGGTTGATATCAAAAACCTGTCGTAAGGTCCCAGATAGGTATACTATCAAGACCAAGAGTTAAATCTGTATTAGGATCCATAGTCACATTAAATGCAGCCCCTACTGTTTTTATTGTAACGGTAAGCTCACCACTACTTGTTTGTACTTCCCCAGCAGAACTTATACTCCCTATATCTATCTCTGAATGAGAAATAATAAATTCTACCTCATCTACATAAAATTCATGCTGAATAAAACTACTATTCCCTGAATTATCCTGTATCCAAAATCATGATCTATATTTTCCATAAGGAAGTCCAGTAATTTGATATACAGCACCAGTAGAAGTGATACTATCTAGTGAAAGATATGTTCAAGCAATATTCGTTCCCCACATAGTTCCATCCCATTTTTGAAGTGTTCCTACTTCACTTTCCGTATCTATACCTGACTCAGCATCATTAAATTCATAATCAATAGTAAAGTTTCAAATTGGAAGAAGAGATCATGAACTTGGAGTGAAAGAAGTGATAGTAGGATCAATAGCATCTGTAGTATCAATTTTAGCATAACTCGAATAGGATATCTCATCATCATTTTGAGTGAGTACTCTAAAACAATACTGTACTGAAGGAAGTCATATATTTTTTGTAAGAGAGAAATCCCATTCTCAATATGTTCATGAAGAAATAGTATTTGGATTTGTAGGGGTCCCAGAGCTTTCATTATAGTTCTGTAAATTATGTCATCAGCCCTGTAAAACAGAACTACTAAGAGTGACCCCATCAGTAATACTTGGATCATCATAATAGAGCCAATCCTCTCATCAACCTGGATTTCCTACATCACTCCAAATAGGTGCAGTATCACATGTAGATCCACTTGCATATTGTAAATTGAGTCACAGAGTAGAAAGAGGAAGATCTGGATCAGCGTTTTGCAGCAACATTCTGAGTCTTATCTCGTTACTTCACGGGATACTCGTAAGACTATTATTTTCATCAGCAAGAGCCGTAACTGGAGTGTTAAGACTATTGTTTTCGTACCATCTATAGTGAGTTTGATCAAACAAATACTCTGGTGCAAATACTCATTCTTCTATCGCAAGCCAACGAATAGTATCTATCGCGTGACCATCGCAATCATCGTCATTATCTAGCTCACATGAACGAAATTCCATACCCACAAGACTCACATTTTGTATCTCATCTATTTGAACATCTTGACCTCATAGATTTGTAACTGTCTGAGAAATACCTACTGGAATAGTATCAAATGATGGTGAAAACGAGGCACTCGACCAAAGATTTGAAGGAGTTGTTGAGACTCATGTACCAATAATTCTCTCCTTAGAAAATGGGTTGACTGTAGGATCAACTGCAATCCAACCAAAAGTCTCATTTGGATGTGTTCCATTACAATCATCTTCTGATCACTGTTGTTGACATATACCTCAAGTAAAATTCGTAGCCGTAGAGTTGGTTACTCTTGTAACGATAGGACTATTTCCATTTGTTGTTTGTACTGAAGTAAACACATACGGAACTGTTCCAAATGACTCTCCATACGTGGTAGTTATGAGTCATGGTCATGTATCAAAGGATTGGTTTGCAGTAAAAGTTCCTGCCTCTATTCATGCAATAGAACTTGTTTGACTCGCATCAACTACAATATATCAGATAGTTTCGACTGCATGAGTCTGACATCATGTCGCATTAGATGCATTTGAATCGCAAAGTCGCACTTCAGCTCAAGTACTGGTTACGTTTCTTGCTTCAAATACTAAAGCCTCATTTCCATCGTTATAGGTATTGGTTCTCCCCACAATAACTGGAGTAGTATATGGACCTCATGTAAAGCTCACTGTAGCCCATCAACCATCTGCTGGAGCATTTATTTTTCCTGCCTCTCCCCATATATCAGAGAGGATTACAGACGTACTCGTAAGATTTACTTTTGGATAGTTATTCAGTTCAAGAGCTTTGTTTTCTGCAATATTATAAAGTCTAAAACAGTAACTTACACTTGAAAGTGCATCTTCTGTTGCCTGCATAGAAAATTCATATTCTTTTTGAGAATTAGATGTAAAGGTAGATGCTGGAGTTACCAGTGTCTCTCCGTTTGGAGAATGGTACCCTTCACTTTGAATATGCGTACTACCTCATGAGTTATCAAGCAAAATGGTTGCAGATGTTTCTGCATTTGGTGATATATTTGAAGTATCGACCATTTCCCAATCATCAGATGCAACATCCATACTGGTCCATATAAGGCTACTACTACAATTTCCTCAGGTCTTTGCCCACTGCAATTCAAACTGTGTAAGCTCATCATAAGATACTACTCATGGATTTTCTACCTTCATTCTGAGACGTATGGTTTCATTTTTTTCGATATCTGTTATATCTGTATTTTCTGCAGCAAGCCATCATGTTGCGCTATTAAAATCACCGGTATCATCTCTCCATCTATATGCTGACTGAGAAAAATAGGCTCCTCATTCAAAAAGACTAAAGAGGTTGACTCATTGTATTCACATACGTGACCCAACATACACACTCGCTCCTGCTGCAGCTTCGTTTGTCTCCGTGAGTTGCAGTGTATCTCCAGAACTAAGTCATGGAAATATTACTCATGCTGACGAGGCAGATGAGTTCATAATACCATCACCATCATTTGCTTGACGATTATAAGAACCTGATACTCCATACTGCATAGTTGTCCCTGATACTTGCCATTCTAGGTAAGGATTTTCTCTCGGACCATTTCACGTACCTGTCCTGAGATTATACATAGAATGAAAAAACATATAATCTCATGCTTCATTTATATCTATTTCTGAAGTATTGACTCCATCATGCTCTAAGTCTGTCCCTTGTTCTATAGTATTATCAAAAGTCACTGGAGTATTTGCAGATATCGTGATGTCTTGTCATCCCAAAGTTTCCCCCAACATGACATAATCAGCACTATCTGGGAGCTTTGTTATAGTAATTCAGGTTTTTGATGGTATGGTACGATGATCAGGAGCATCAAATTCTGATTCTCTACGCACTTCCAAATTCAGAATCTGATTTACTGTAGGGTTATCTATGATTCATACAAATGAACTAATTCAGTTCTGTGATCCATTTTGAGTACGGATATATAATGCTCCTCTCGTTCATTCCACTTCTAGTCATCCGAGAGTGAGTCTGGTTTCATCGTTCATTCTGATTCTTCCACTCGCGTTTTCAGCAGCGACACTATACGTAACAAGGTACTTCCCTGTACCTGTAAGAGTTATATCACTTCATGAGGCAGTATATGCAGGAGCGTCGAGCTCATCTGTAGTTCATAGGTCTACATCTGTCCAAGTCGTCGTTATATCCTGAGTCACTGATGGTCTCATCCTTGCATAATCCCATTCATCATCCAGCTTGAGTATATTTATACCTGAACGATTTGGAGTTCTTTCTACAGACGCAGAATTATTTGTATCTGTTCTTTGTATACGAAGCTCTAGGTCATCTCCAGCTACAACATCTATAACTGCAGCTCCTTCATTATACCCTTCAAAATCATCATTTGTTCTACGAACATAACTACTGGAATATGAATACGGCACATCTGTAGAGCCTCACACACGGAGCCATGATTGTACCTCAGTTCTATTATTTCCTCAAGTACTCCTTACAGGAACTGAATACATAACGAGATAATGCCCTCCAGCGCTTAAGTCAAAACTTGTATTTGTTCCATCGATTGGAATTTCCGCATGCTCTAAAACTTCTGTATCCCACGAAAGTGATTGAGGGGTAGTAGTAATATTTTCAAGTCACCCTGCTTCACGGTAGACTGAAAATATTGGAACATTAGGTGATTGAGCATGACCTATCTCTGTATCAAAGGTATTACGCATAAATCAAAAAAATGGGAAAATACCTGACAATTGAATTATCAGTGTAATAATCAGGCTACGCAATAGTATTCTTCTCACTCTTTCCCCTTCTATGTATTAATGAATATATACTTTAAGGGTATCATATTTATGTATATTTATGTGTATATGTACATTGATTATTTATAAAATTATTTTATAAAAATAAAATAGCTTAAAATAAAAATATATTATATATCATAAAAAACATAAGTATATACATGTTATTAAGACAAACTTAATATATAGCAAGATAAATACCTATTTGTAAAGACTTTTTATAGGTAAATCAGGAAGTATATTTTCTTTCTTTTCTTCTGAGTGTGTTAAAATTTTTATATAAGTTATATATAATATAGTAAATACTATTCAGGTGAAAAAAAATCTTATTTACATACTCCTCATCCTCCATGTGTTCTTCACAGGGAATATTGGATTTGTTGTAAATAATTACTTTACTACCGTTCATGCTCTCTCAAGTACCTGGGATTTTTCTACTCCTGGAGATTATACACTTTCTTCGTCAACATGATCTGAGATAGTCTGAGGAATCGGGACTCTCAATAAGACCTTTTTTCATATTTGAAGTGAAGTACAATCTGCAGATCTCAACTCAGCGACCGACATCGTAGTTGATGGAAACTACGCATATGTAACTTCTTTTACTAATGATGGAATAGCAGTAGTAGATATATCTGATCCTACAAATCCTACAACAGTAGCTACACTTTTAGATAATGGGACAACCATACTTCTTAATGGAGCATCAGAATTAGTTAAAAGTGGTGACTATCTTTTCGTAGCGTCTCAGGTCAGTGATGCTATGCAAGTAATCGATGTATCAAACCCTCTCTTACCTGTACCGGCTAGTCAGGTAACAAATACACCATCATCAAATGAGATGAATGGAGCTAGAGGAATAGTGCTCAATGGAGACTATGTATATGTATCAGCGCAAACTGATAGATCTATTGTTACTATCGATATATCCACTCCGACTGCTCCAAGTGTTGTTGATACTGATGTGGAAGGAACAAATCTACGATGAACACGAAGTCTCACTATTTCATGAGATTATCTATATGCTACTGCCTATGCTCGAGACAGAATAACAAGTATGGATATTACAGACCCAGCTAACCCTGTACTTGCAGATAGTATTACAGACACTAGACTTGATAGAGCATGGTTTGTAGAAGTCTCTGGAAACTACGCATATGTTTCTACTCATAACCATAACTCTGTAGAGGTAGTTGATATAACTGACCCTACAAATATGTCTATTGTAGCATCTATAACGAATGCTGGAAGTTTCCTTTTGACTCAACCTCGAGATCTCAAAGTAGTATGAGATGTACTATTTGTAACATCTAATAATGACGATGCTGTAACGGCTATTGATATCAGCAATCCTCTTGCTCCTGTATTCTTAGACTCTATAGTACATGCTGGATGAGCACTCCAAGAGCTCAATGGGGCAAGATGAGTACTAGCAGTATGAGATAGGCTTTATGTAGCTTCTGGTGTAAGTGACGCGCTTGAAATAG
>CALHAQ010000086.1 GCA_937931775.1 uncultured Candidatus Altimarinota bacterium
AGAATGAAAAATACTTCTATGAAAGACTGATATTTGATATTGGGATATTCCTGGAGGATGAATAGATCACTGAGAAAATATTCATGATGCCCTGAGAAGAGAAGTAATGGAAGAAATGGGCTTTAGTGTCAATAATATTTCCCCTCAACCTATCTATACCGTAAATACTGAGACTTCTGGAATTTCATATCCTAAAAGACCAATATGCTTACTTGTATTTTCAGCTGAAGTTGATCACCTTGATTTCATTCCCAGTGATGAGTGTATTGAAATCTGATTCTTTAGTTATGAAGAAGCTCTAAAGATTCAACTCTTCCCTTCTATTTTGAGTATTATAGAACAAATTAAAAAAGAAGCCTAAGCTTCTTTTTTGTCTTCAAACATTTCTTCTATATCTTCTCGGATCTGGCTCACGAGTCAGAGATCTGTAATATCTGCAATCTTGAGATCTGGAAGTCCTGATTGTCGCACTCAGTATACCTCTCCTGGCCCTCTGATTTCTAGATCTATCTCGGAGAGCTCAAATCCATCATTGGTTCGCTCCATTGCTCTGAGTCTGTCTGTTGGTTGCCCTGAGCTTGGAAAGAGATAACAATATGACTGATGTGCTCATCGTCCTACCCTTCCTCTGATCTGGTGAAGTGATGAAAGTCAGAATCTCTCTGCTCCCTCGATACACATAATAGTCGCATTAGGAACATCCACTCATACCTCGATAACGGTAGTGCTGGAAAGTATTTGAATTTTATTTTCTACAAACTCTTTCATGATAGCTTCTTTTTCTTTCGCTTTCATTTTACCATGTACCAGTCATACTTTAAATGGAGAAAATATATCAGTGAGAGATTCATAGGTATTGACCGCATTTGCGAGATCTATTTTCTCTGATTCTTCTACAAGTGGAGATACCCAAAATACCTGTCTTCCCTGCTCAATTTGGTTACGCACAAACAGTTCTATCTCTTGCCGTTGAGAATCATTTTTTGCAACTTTTGTGTGAATCTGCTTCCTTCATTTTGGATATTCCCTGATGATCGATAAATCTTGATCTCCATAGAGAGTCAGGGCAAGTGTTCTTGGAATTGGAGTTGCCGTCATATTGAGATTATGAGGAACAAGTCCTGAAAGGTTTCCCAATCCTGATTCAAGTACTCATCTTTGGTGTACTCCAAATTTATGCTGCTCATCAATTATTACAAATCAAAGATTCGAGAAAAAGACATCTTCTTGCACGAGTGCATGTGTCCCTATGATCACATCTATATTTCAGGCTTTTAAATCTGTTTTAATAGATTTCTTTGCAGAAGTTGTCGTACTTCATACAAGTAAGTGCGAAGTGAGTCCAAATTCTATGAGCATATTTTGCGTGCTAGAAAAATGCTGACGAGCTAAAATCTCTGTCGGTGCCATAATAGCTACTTGGAGTTTATCTCCTGATTTCTCACTCATCTTTATAGCATGAATAGTCGCTATGAGACTGACTATCGTTTTTCAAGTTCCTACATCTCACTCCAAAAGTCGCTGCATAGAGTGATTTTTTTCCATATCTTTGAGGATTTGAAATAGGGCAACTTTTTGTCCTCAGGTTAATTGGAATGGTATATGAGTAAATATCTCTTTTACATACTCAGCATCAAGAGGAATTGCTGGAGATCTCCCTTCAGACTCATCAAAGCGTTTATATTTCTGGGAAATAGCTTTATAATTTATTCTATAGAGTTCTTCATAGGCTAATCGAGCTTTTGCAACTTCTATATCATGGGAATTTTTTGGAAAATGTATTTTATAGATGGCATGCTTTCTCTCTATAAATTTATATTTTTTTATGATATCTGCTGGGAGGGTATCAGGAATATCTGAAATATAATTCTGCAAATTTCACATTTTTGATTCTATCCATCTTCCTGGAATATACTGAGCATCTGAGTATATTGGGACAATTCATCCTGATATTTTCGTGAGATCTGTCTCTGGTTCTGGAGAATTAAAACTCACTTTTCCATAATTATATTTCACTTTTCCTGAAAGGAGTATTTTCTTTCCTGTATACACTTTGAGCTGGCTTGCCAGATACTTTCTATTAAACCAAACAGCTTCTGCGAGGAATCCATTTTTATCCTCTATGATAGCTTTTGTGAGAAGTTTATTCCCACCTGTTCTACTTGTTTCGAGTGAAAGAAGCGTGACTAGTATAGTATTTTTTTCTTTGAGGTTGATCATCGAAAAAGTGTCGAGTACCTGGGTACGGTCTTCGTACTCTCGTGGATAAAAAGCAAGCATATCTCACACCGTCGAAATACCACCCTTTTCCAGAGCTTTAATATAGTTATCCGTCGTGCGGAGCATAGATTTGGTAAGTTTTGTAGTGAGCATATCATTATTATATAAAAACTCTCATATTTGCAAAGCTTGCTTTTTATGTCTTTTTTTATAGAATCTGCTGCGTATTTTTGACCTGAATCTATATGCAAGAATTATTAAAGAAATATAAGCTCGAACTCTCTGAAGAAGAACTCAAAAAGTTTGAAGACTTTTTGAAGATATTTATGGAAACTAATTCTCAAATAAACCTATCTGGAATTAGAGATGCTGATGAAATTATTGAAAAACACTTTGTTGATTCTCTTATGCTTGCTGCATTTTTAGATATAGAGTGAAAAGTTGCCGATATGGGTACTGGAGGATGATTTCCTGGAATACCACTTGCTATTACCCATTCTGATTCTCAGTTTACACTCATAGATTCGGTTGGAAAAAAACTCAAATGTGTTGATCAGTTTGCAACTCAACTTGGTCTGGATAATGTAATAACTCTCAATGGGAGAGCTGAAGAAATTTGAAAAGATCTGAACCATAGAGAACAATATGACCTGGTTGTATCTCGCGCAACAGCCTACTTCCCTACACTGCTCGAATATGTATTGCCACTTATTAAAGTAGGATGAATATTTGCAGCATATAAACTCGATGATAAGCAGGAACTCAGAAGCGCAAAAAAAGCCCTAAGTAGACTCGGAGCTAAAATCATGAAAGTAAAAAACTATACTCTCGCAGATCAAGATAGAACTATCGTATTTATAGAAAAAATAAGTAAAACACATATAAAATACCCAAGAAAAGTCGGAATCCCTCTTAAAGAACCAATAAGCTAAAAAAATTATGATATATATACTCCCAACTGATACCTGTTATTGAGTAGCATGCGCTCTCGAAGATAAATCATCTTATGAAAAAATTTATAAAATGAAAAAAAGAGACTTTGCCAAACCTCTTGCTCTGATGGTAAAAGATTTTCAGTGGTTACGAGATAACACTGATCTCACAGATGAACAGGTAGATTTTGTAGAAAGATATGAAAAACCATTTACTGTACTCACAAACTCTACTCCAGTAGAATTATTTCTCAGATTTTGAGATGATAGTGAAGAGCATCTTATTAACAAAGATATCTATGAAAGAGTAGCTTTTAGAGTAGCAAGTAATAGTATAGAAGAAGATCTCATAGCCACTCTAGGTCCTATATGGCTCACATCTGCAAACCTTGCATGAGCATGAGAAACTTACAGTATCGAGAAAATAGAAGAAGACTTTTCTTACTATATAGATAAATGAACCGTAGAGATACTCGGAACATATGATCTCGATCCAAATATCCCTGCGTCAGATATATTTGAATTTGATGGTGAAAGTCTCGAAATAGAATATTTACGAAAAAACTAAAAAACTCCCGTCTGGGAGTTTTTTTATACGCGGATAGTATTATAAGATGAAAGAAGTCACTTTTGACTCAATATAGCATACATTCCTGGACTTTCTAGTCTGAGCTGCTTCATTTGTACTCTATGAAAAACTTCAGAATTCTTATCTAAATCACTTACCCTCGTATTCCATAAATGTCAGAATGACTGTTTATATGAACTAGTATCTACAGCCCAAGTAGAGAGTAGTTGTCCAAGTGTTTTATGAGATTGTTTTCGGATTTTTATATCCCATAGTAAATTATGAGCTTTGATTCATTCTCAAATATTTGGGAAAGAAAAATAGTTTCATCATTCTCTAGCTGGCCTAGCAGTCCCTATTTCTGCTTTAATTCCACGTCTTGTAAGTGTTCTCATAAAGGTTGAATTATAGGTCAGACCTGAAGGATTGTTGTTTTTGAGACTAGCTTCTCTTGGATGAAGGTGTTTATATGCTCTCAGATCAAGATTTCCTCCTCAGAAAGAAAATACTTCTCTTATAGTTTTTCATGTAGAAATATTAATATTCTTTCCTTCTAATTTTATACTCACATCTCAGTAACCATCTCGAAGCATGCTTATAAAAGCGCTTCATATAAATTCTTGGTTTGTAGACGATACTCATGTAATTTTCTTAAATTCATCTACACTTATACTTATAGATGATTCATCTAGCAATCATTCATTATTAGAAATATATTTAGAAATTCATCATCTAATATTCTTATAATCATTCAGTGCTGAAGAAAGTTCAGAATTAGTATATGGTTTTTTCATACTTACCACTGGAGTTTTCTCACTATCCTCTCAAAAGACAAGATATGATTGCATATATTTAGGTGTTTTTTCAGTAATATATGATTTTAGAAGATCTCTATCACTATTTGATCTAAACTGAGGAAATTTAAGTGTGTCAGTAGCATCTGTAGGAAGTGACCTAATAATCTCATTTCCTCTGATATCTTGATATCTTTTATCTATGTGAAGAGAAAATTCTTCCCATCAAGCATCATCCATTTTATTTACTGAAGTAATTTTGATCCTATACCCATCATGTATGTCTAGATATTCTCCTTGTGAAGTATAATATCATGGTCGTGGTTCTCCCTTTCTTGTTCCTTCTTGACCATTGATTTGTACGGATTCTACGAACCGCATTGGAAGAATATCACCAGCTCCTATTATTTGATCAAGCGCTCTGTTTTGACCAAAATTTACTCTGAGCTCAGATCAAATTGCCTCAGTCGTTTGCAGAAAAGTAGCATCAACCTTTTTTCCATCACTACTAGAGAGTAAAAGTCAGGCTAGAAGCTCTGGTTTTTCTTTTTTAAGTGCGTAAAAATCACCCGCAGTGAGCTGATTAAATGATTTCTCTCAAATAATATATTTTTGCGACTCATCTAAATCAGGAGAAGCTAATAAATTTTTATATTCATCTTCTACCAACTTATATCTTTGCTCTCTCACCTTTTCTGATTCAATATTTCTTACCTTACTCATAAGAGTTTCTATTCTTCGATTTGCTTTGTCCACAGAAATACTAGAATCCATTGTGTTTTCTATATTTCTATGAAGTTCATCATCGTCCTCTCCGGGCTTTACCGTAATAGCATCAAGTCCCCTAACTTTTATTTGAGTTTGTCCTGATTGTATTTCTATAAATGGTTTTAAAACCGTTTCAATTTCTTTTTCTATTTTTTTTACTGCCCTTTGTTGAGCAGGAGAAATATCCTGAAACCATTCCTTGTTTTCAATATCATCAAAATACGGATCAGCCTTACTCACTGCATCAAGCTCTTTTTTCAAAGAATCTAAGTTATCCCCAGAACTATCCACAATTTCTTGTCACTCAGGAGATAGGTTTTTATACCAATCTGGCTTTGTATCTACTCATGTAGAAATATTAGGATTTTCCTGATATTTTATAACACAAGAAACAAACTGATTTTTAATTTGATCTAAGAAATACATAAAGAATGCATAAAAAAATAATACCCTTATAGGATATCATTTTTTTATGTTTTATGCAAAGCTCTAGACTGCAAAAGCTCCATAGAATTGTTTTCAAAGCGTTCATTTCATATAATTCATATAAACTCATGCAGGAATAGGATTTTGAGTAGCTGTTCATTTTCAGTTCATACCATAATATGGATCAAGTACTTGCCAATTTCATTCAGCATCTTTAAATGCTGATGCTGTATGCCTATATCATTTTGCTCTATTTTTTCTTGAAGCATCCATAAATAGCTGCAGTGGGCCATCTACATTATCCATACCTGCTGGGAAACTAAGGTTTGGAGATAAAGTATTTTGGTATTTAGCATTTAATACATGAGCGTCATTACGCTCTGGGTTTTTAGCCCCAAGAGCTTTCAGATTTTTCCATGCAGTTCTTCCACATGCTGTTACCCCTGATTCAGTGTATTCTATAGGATGAGATCGGATATTCCCTGTATATTTTTTCATATACTCAGCCCCAGTTACAGGAGTGAAAGTACCTTTATCATTATATGTTCCATAACTTCCATCTGGTCATTGTTCTACTTTTTTTCATAGCATAAAATTGAGTATTGCTGCTATTATTTTTCCGAAATATCCCTTCATTTCTATTGGTCCATCTGGATTTGCAATCGCTTTTTTATACATTTCTCTTCAAAGAGAAGTTTTCATAAGAGTTTCTCTTTCTGCTTGATTATTTTTACTCTGCTGTTCCCATCAATTTTCATCAGCCATATCAGTGATTGTAATCTTCATACCATCTTCAATATGTACTTTTCCATCAGCTGTATAATATCCTGGACCATATTTACCATTTTCTTCGTATCTTGCTGTTTCTCACTCTGCCACTATAGTCTTTGCTCCTTCTGTAAATTGAGATAGATTATATTCAGTAATGTCTTTGTTATTTCAGATATTGAGTACAAAACTTCCTCCTTTTTGCAAGTCTTCTCTTGAAACTGCTTTTCCAGACTCTGTCACAAGAAATAGTTCTCGAAAATCAACTCATGCCTTTTTGAGACTTCATAGCTCTGCAGCCGTAAGATCTGAAAGGTTTTTTCATACTGGTTTTCAGTTGAATTCTAAATCAGAACTAATTATCTCTTTTATTTCTTTTGATCCATTTTTTTGAAGTTTTTCGTATAAGCCTTTTAGATGCTGTTCTCTAATATCTTTAAACTTTTCCCCA
>CALHAQ010000087.1 GCA_937931775.1 uncultured Candidatus Altimarinota bacterium
GTATCATTAATATTTTCAAACACTTTTACGTGACCAGAATTAGATCCATTATCATCATTATTAGGAGCTCCTAATACTCTTGTTAATGTGTTAAAATTCTTATAATCAAACCAATCTTCATTCTCTGGAACATCTCAGAAAATATGTTCTGAAATATCATTATCGTCTATAAAACGTATTGCTTGATCTTTTACCCTTACTCAATTAGGTAATAATTCTATATCTTGTAATTTTGCCCAAGTTAGTTCCATTAAATTACTTTGTCTTTGTTCGAAAGTAAGTCATCCTACTATATCACTTACATCCTTAGCTACATCCTTACCACCTGCGCTTGATCCATCTGAAATAGCACGATATAGTTGTGGTCAAAGATTTTCTCCTAATTTCATATACTTATATTGAAAAATTAATAATATTATTATTATGATTTTTATTTTTATGTCAATAATTAACTTCTAATCCCGTATCCTTTTTTGAGAAGATAGAGAATAACTGTAGTGAGAACAGTGATAAAGAATAAAAGTATCCCTATAGAAGTCCAGATATTAATGTCTGAAACTCCAATAAATGCATATCTGAGTCCATTTACCATATAAAGAATAGGATTAAAAAGACTCACTGTTTGCCAAAAATCTGGAAGGATAGATATTGGGTAAAATACTCATCCAAGATATATAAGTGGAGTAATAAGAAAAGTTGGGATAAGTGATATGTCATCAAAACTTTTTGCATAGAGTCCATTATAGAGTCCAAGGAGAGCAAATAGAAGAGCTGAAAGAAATATAAAAAGTGCTGCAAGTCCTATATGCTCTATATGTATCTCTGTCATAAATGCAGCTGCAGCAAATACGAGTCATGCTACCATCATCGATCTGAGAACAGCACCAAAACAAAATCCTACGAGTATTTTCCAATAGGCCATTGGAGAGACAAAGAGTTCTTCGATTGATTTTTGAAATTTTGCTCAGAAGAAACTTGAAGATGTATTTTGATAACTTGCCATAATTACCGACATCATGAGAAGTCCTGGAAAGATAAAATCTATATATGATACCCCATCTATTACAGAAATCCTATCTCCTATAAATTTTCAAAAAATTCCAAGATATAGAACTATAGTAATAACTGGTGGAACAAGTGTTTGTTTCCATACTCGCATAAAACGAGCAACCTCTTTACGAGTAAGTGTGTATAAGTCTGTCATTTTATTTCTTCGTTAGGCTGATAAATAATTGTTCAAGTCTGTTTGATTTGTTTCTCATAGAGAGAACTTCTACTCATTTTTCTGATAGCACATGAAATATATCATTGAGACTCTCTGAAGCTTTGATAGTAAGCTCTAGAGTATTAGAATCTGTAAGCTGCGCATCATACTGAGAGAATCTTTTAGGGATTTTCTCAAGTTTCTTTTTGAGATCTAGGACAAATATTTCTTTATCCAGCGTTTTGAGAAGGTCTTTCACTGTAGAGTTTTTTACTATTTCTCCAGCTGAGAGTATCGCAACATTTTTGCACATTTGCTCTACTTCCTCGAGATAGTGAGTCGTGAGTATGATCGTAGTTCCCTGCGCGTTGAGTTCTCCTATAAATTCCCACATAGTTTTTCGCAGTTCCACATCTACTCCAGCTGTTGGTTCGTCGAGGACTAATATCTTAGGATTATGTACCAGAGCTCTCGCTATCATGAGCCTTCGTTTCATACCTCCAGAGAGTTCACGAGCTTTACTATCTTTTTTATCCCAAAGTTCCAGCTTTTTGAGGTAAAATTCTATTCGTTCACTTGCAAGCTTTGCAGGTATTCCATAATACCCTGCTTGGAAAAAACAGATATCATAAACTGTTGCAAATATATCAAAATTAAATTCCTGAGGAACTACTCCTATGTGTGTTCTCGCAAGTGGAAAATCCTTATCAATATCTATTCCATTTATTTTTACTTTTCATGAAGTCTTATTTACCAAACTCGTCATGATACCAATAGTCGTTGTCTTCCCTGCTCCATTATGTCCTAATAGAGCAAAAAAATCTCCCTGCTCAACTTCTAGGTTTATTCATTTCAAGACTTCTAAACCACCATATGATTTGCGAAGATCTTTTATTTCTAATATTTTTTTCGTCATATAATTACTTCTTTTTTACTGCTAAAGATTTCTCTATCCATTCTACTAACTCTTGCTGATTTTCCAACACTTCTTCTGGAAGTTGCCAATAACTCAGATAACAATCTGTTCATTTTTTATTATACACAAACTGCTTACTTCCAGCATCTATATAATCTTGCTTATTATTATCTCAGACCTTCATATACAGCGTCTCCCAGGCATAAATTGCAAATATCTGCCCATGTTTATAAATCCCATATCATCCAAACATAGACTTAGTCGTATAGGCTTTATCTCCCTGCAGGCAATCTGAGAGAAAATAAATCAAAAACTCTGGAAGTGGTTTTGGCATGATTATTTCTTACAAAAACAATCGACAACATGATCATCAACGATTCCAACAGCCTGAAGATATGCGTACATAATAGTAGTTCCTACAAAACTCATTCCTTTCTTCTTCAGGTCTTTACTGATAGCATCTGATAATTCTGTTGATACCGGAACATCACTGAGAGTTTTTGGAGTATTTACGATTTGTTTTCCATCTACATAGTTCCATAAATACTCTGAGAAACTTCCATACTCTTTTCTGATTTCTATAAATGCTATTGCATTTTTTATGGCTGAATTTATTTTGAGTTTGTTTCTTATAATTCACTCGTTTCAGAGTAATTCTTGTACTTTTTTTTCATCATAGAGAGCTATTTTTTCATAATCAAACTGATCAAAAGCTGTTCTATAGTTTTCACGTTTCTTCAGAACCGTTTCCCAGCTCAGTCCAGCTTGTGCTCACTCAAGAATTAGGAACTCAAAAAGTACGGTGTCATCATATACAGGAACTCCCCACTCTTCATCATGATATTTGAGATAGAGTTCATTATTTGGATTGGCCCAGTTGCATCGTGTTTTCATAATTTATATAAATAACAAAATAGAAATAATAGAAAGAGCTATGACTATAGCTTTTTTGAGATTAAAGTGCTCTCCATAAAATATAATCGAAAGTATAATGGGAACAAGAATAGAAAATGAATTTATAGTAAAAGCAACTGCGAGATTCCCCTCCATGGCTCTCATAAATGTATAAAATGCTCCTGCATGAAAAAATCATACTATTACTGCAAATTTTACGAGTCAGTGATTATTGTATGTATGGATATCCTTTTTCTTGTGACGTATATATCAGAAATATGAAAACACCACTCAAAACATAAAACTAAAGAGTATAAAAGCTCCTATATTGAGTCCAACAACTTGTACATACTTTGGAAGAATAGATGAGACTGCCGTAAGAGCTGCGGTAACTAATACAAACATCACACCTCTATAGAGGTTCTTTTGTTGCCTATCTTCGGTCTTAGTAATAAGAAGAAGAGGTACTGAGATTCAGACAATGATTCCAAGTACTTCTTTAAATTCTAGTATTTCTTTAAACCCAAAAATACTCAGTCAGGTCACTATAATAGGACCAAATGTTTTATAGAGTGGAAAGAAAATAACAGAATCGATATTTTTCATACTCTCTACTCTCGAGTGAATAGAGGCTGTATAAAAAGCTATATTTAAAAGTCATAGAAATATTGCGAGATAGAGAGCAGACAGAGATCACTGTAAGTCTCAAAAAAATACTATCCCTACAGCTATAAGAACCGAGGCTATAAAATAACTGTAAAAAGTTGCAAGATGTGTATCATAGTTTCTCTGAGCTATCATTTTGAAAGAGAAGCTATAGAATCATCCAACAAAGGCTGAGAGAAGTGCATAGAACAACCAAGTTTCCATATTTTATATAAAGAGAAGTATAGATATCACAGAGAGAGCGATGACGAGTCACTTTTTTAGATTGAAATGTTCTCAATAGAAAATAATAGAGAGAATAATAGGAATCAATAAACTGAAAGAGTTAATAGTAAATACTATAGCTAGATTCCCTACAAGGGCTTGAGCAAAAAATATAAAAGAAAAAACATGAATAATTCCGACAATCACGCTAAACTTCCAGATTCATGTATTCACATATTTTTTATGAGAATGCCGAGAATGGAAGTAGTAAGAGATAAATGTAAATATGATCCCGAATACAAAACTTAGAAACACAAACAGCTCCACACTAAAACTCTTCACCATGACCTGTTTTGCTGCGGCAGTAGAGACAGTAGTAAGAAGCGCTGTAACTACAACGAGTATAACTCCTAAAAGTAAATTTTTCTGGATTCTATTTTCAGATTTTGTGAGAAGCAGGAGTGGTACGGTGATACCTGCAATAATACCTAGTACTTCTTTAAAAGTTAATACCTCTTTGAAGAAAAATAAACTTACTGCTGTCACCATGATTGGCCCAAAAGTCTTATAGAGTGGGAAAAATATCACAGTATCTATATGTCTCATACTCTCAACCCTGGTAAAAATAGAAGTAGAGAAAAAAAATACATTTCCAAGAGCGAACAGACTTGTATATATTAACTCCTCTTGAGAAATAGTATTACTTTGCATATACCACCAGAGCCACAGTCCTGCAATAAGAGAACCAAATAAATAATCATAACATGTCACCAGTGAAGTATCATAATGCCTCTCTGCAATCATCTTGAGTGCAAAATTATATCCTCAAGCTGCAACAGCAGAGAGTATGGCATATATGATCCAATTTTCCATTTATTTTAAGAGTTTTTAGTAATATGATGCGTAGCTATGATATCTTCTATACTACATCATCTGGAAAGATCATTACCTGGACGAGCGAGTCACTGAATAATTGGTCAGAGTGCTGTAAATCAGCCGAGTCTCTGAGTGATTTTATAGGCAATATTCGCGCTATCTAGATCTGGAAATATAAATACATTTGCTGGAAGAGTAAGTTTACTGTCAGGGTTTTTCTGAGCTCCTATTTCTGGAATATACGCAGCATCAAACTGAATTTCTCATTCTACTGGAATATCCGCGTGCTCAGTACTTTTTAATTTTTCCTGAAGGAGTTTTGTAGCTTCTCTCATTTTAAGAGCTTTATGATGATCTCATCCGCTCCCTGCTGTGGAAAAACTGAGCATAGCAACTCGTGGCTGCATATTATAATTTACAGCACATTTAATAGTAACAAGGCCTATCTCAGCAATTTGCTCAGCACTTGGGTCTATTTGAATCCCAGCGTCAGAGTAGAGGAGCATTTCATCTCATCTTCAGAGAAGAAAATGTGATGAGATCCGAGAGATTCCTGGAAGTGATCCTACGTTTTTTATCAGAGCTTTTACTATATCACTTGTAGTGGAAATATTTCCTCCTACAAAGCCATCTACTTCCCCGCTTGCTAGTTTCATAGCTGCAAAGATTTCATTCTCCATATCGTCAGGGACTTCATGGCATTCCAATCACATTGCTACCATATCACCATACTTTTCTATTTCATGACTCTTTCCACAAATCACTGGAAATTCTCATGTTTTTATAAGCTCCGAAATGGCTGAAAAAACTCTTGGATCATCTATATCTGGATAAATAACTTTTTTATTTTTGTTTTTACCTGCAAGGTCCACTAATAATGCATCTAACATACTTTTTCATAAGATAGTGAAATATATAGCCAAAAGTATATACTTTTTTGCATCAAATACAAAAATATGATATTTTAATACTATAGATATTAATATAAGATATATGGCTCCTAAAAAGGATTCTAAATCAACCGAAGAACTCAAAAAAGCAGTACTCGCAAACGAAGAAAAGCGTGAGTATCAGTCTTCAAAATTTGGAAAAATAGAAGAACAAGTAAAAGGGGCTCTCTGAAAACAAGCAACAGATGATGCACTGAGAGATGTTTCTATTGGGGCTCTAGTTGTGTGAAGTTCTGATGTACATTACGAATGTTTTGAAGGCTATGTTGTGGTAAGGTTTAGAATTGATGGGGTCTTGGTAGATATTTTCAGACTGACTCACGCAGAATACAAAAAAATTACCGAAAGACTAAAATATGCTGCTGGGCTCAAACTCAATATTTCAAATATACCTCAAGATGGAAAATATTCTCTCAAGATAGAAGAAGGTAAAAAAATTGATGTCAGAGTTTCTACACTTCCTATTCACTATGGAGAAAATATAGTATGTCGTATCCTTGACTCTCAAAGTGCGGTTATAGATTTTGAAGATCTTGGATTCTTCTGGACATCAAAGCGTATGCTCGAGAAATCTATCGATAAAAAAGCAGGAATGATCCTCGTAACTGGTCCTACTGGATCTGGTAAAACAACTACTCTCTATACTATTCTCAATAGGCTCAACTCAAGAGAAAAGAAAATCATCACTCTTGAGGACCCTATCGAATATGAACTCGAATGAATAGTCCAATCAGAAATAGATGATAAAAATGGAGTAACTTTCGAATCTGGGCTCAAGGCATGTCTTCGTCAAGATCCTGATATCATCATGGTCTGAGAAATACGAGACTATAATACTCTGAATACTGCCACTTCAGCATCTCTTACAGGGCATCTCGTACTATCCACGCTCCATACAAAGTCAGCAGCAGATACGCTAGATAGAATCATAAATATGTGACTCAAACCATATATTCTCGCTTCAGCGCTTGATACGATTATCGCTCAACGACTCGTACGTCGAATATGCCCTGATTGTAAGGTTGAAAAAGAAAAGACTCCTCAAGATATCGGAATACTCGAAGCGATGATGAAAGAGACTGGAATGCATGCTCTCTCCACAGATCATATGAAACTCTATAAATGAGGATGATGTAGCACTTGTAATCACTCATGATACAAGGGTCGAATGTGAGTCTATGAAATTATTACTCTTAATGAAAAAATACGTGACCTCATCCGAGCTTGAGGAAGTGTGGAAGATGTTATTGCAGAAGCTCGAAATGGTGACCTCATAACTATGAAAGAGGACTGAATACTCAAAGCAATAAAAGGATTTACTACTATTGAGGAAATACTCAGAGTTGTGTAAGTAAAAAGAACTTCAATTGAAGTTCTTTTTTAAAATTATTTTATTTTACATATAGTTCCCATTTATCTCACGATTCCCAAGGTGTAGCAAGATGACCTATCATAGTAATTCGCCCATCTGATCAAGATCAATGCCCTACACCATATGCCTGAGCATTTGTGATATATACAAATGCATATCAAGAGCTTAGATCGTAGCGAACAAATGTAGGAATCATAGTATTTCATCCTGTTGTTCAGGAAACTTTTATTAGAGTATTTTCTTCTGCTGTGGAGGGACAGCCAGAGACGAGACATTCCCTGAATATAGTCTTTATATCCCAAACCCAGCAATTCTCACTGGAACAAGCCATTGCTTTACTAATATTCTGAGCAAACTCAGGAGTCAGACTCACATGAGTGTTAGTACTAGGAAGTATCTCTAAAGCTCAAAGTACTCATACTGTTTGAGTAACAAATCAAACTTTACTCCCAATCATTGTCCATCAACCACCTCAAACTTCCATGTCACAATATACTTGAAAATCTGTTCATAGAGGAGATACAGTATATGTACCATTATCTCATCATCATCCTGTTTGTTTAATTCTCTTACATGAGTGTTTT
>CALHAQ010000088.1 GCA_937931775.1 uncultured Candidatus Altimarinota bacterium
TATTTTTATCTAGTTTTCAATCATTATTGCGCATCATATGTAGAGTAGCTCACACTCTGAGTCTATGATCACTATCACGACTTGGTTTAATATCACTCCTTTCCTCTTTTTTAATATTGAATACATCATCTTCTGTGATAAGTCATTTGAAATTTCATTTTTCATCTATAATGAGGAGTTTTGTTATACCAATATGTGTAGTAAAGAACACGTCTGCTGCAGAAATAGGATCTCCCTTTAATTCAGACTCTTTCTTAGTTATCATATCTTCTCATGATTTCATAACTTCACTCACTGATTTATCAGAATACCTTTCTTTTACAGCTTCTGAACCCAATAATCATATCAGTCTTCTATTATCATCCAATACTGGAAAAGTAGAAAACTTTATACCTTCATTTTTTTTCATTTCTATAATATCTTGTATACTTTGACCAGGATTTACAAATATAGGCTCTTCAATAACACCATGTACATGATTTTTTACTTTTTTTACTTCCTCTAGTTGTTCATCAGGAGTAAGATTTGAATGAATAATTCATAGCCCTCAGTTAAGTGCCATTTCAGTTGCCATTGCAGACTCTGTTACTGTATCCATATCTGCAGAAATAATAGGTGTAGATAATCTAATTTTTTCTGTAATATATGAACCTGGATCAGTATCATTTGGCCCTATTTTTGCTGAATGAGTAGCAAGAGAGATTTCTCAATATGTAAGAGCTTCACCTTTATGCTGAGAAAAAAATTCTTCTGCAGCCAAATAATGAGAATCATCTAATTCTTGTATTTCAGAGCTTGGAGTAAATGAATCTATCATAATGAAGTATTTTATTTTTAAAGTGTGTATTATATGTTTTAGTCTCTATAACTCAACTATCTCAATTCCCTCATAGGTTCTCATTTCATATATGCAAGATCTCATCTTTTTGATCCTGTCCCTATGAGAAATTCTCTAGCACCTGCATCTGTATTAAATATAGCAGCATTTTGATATGCAAGTAACTGCTCCATTTGTTCCACAGTATTTCATTGTATTTCGTGAATATCTAAATCAATCGGTATTCACATGAGTCATGCCTGTTCTCATTTTTGAGGATATCATCTTAATAGTTTTTGTCTTGATATTGTATCATCATCTTGTAATCCAACATTTCTTATTGCTTCATGTCATTCATAACTATATCATTTTACGAGAGGTACTTTACCATCATACAATTTTTTTGCATCCTTAAAAGCATCCATCCTATTATATACAGGAACTACTTTTGATTCATCAATTCAGCAGAGAATGAGCTCAACTCCACGAGCTGTTTCTGGGAGAGATTGTAAAAATAAATCTCGAGCGCGACCACTTGAGACTCAAAACTCATTATATTTCTTAGGATTTCGAAACCATTTCAACCACTTTGAATCAGGGTATGTAAGAAATTGAGGTCTTGTACCAACACTACTTGAAGGGTATTTTTTTACAATAAAAATATTTCAAATTTGTTCTGTATAAATCCCAGTAGCTTCAGAAAATGCAGCAATACTTGGGTGAGAGGCTGTCCCAAATATACTATTCTTAGATCCTATAAGAGATGACTGGGCACCTTCTCATATAATTTTCCACCCTTTTGCTATACAATCTTGTATAAACGATTTCTCGTCTTTTTCTATTCTGAGAGCTCATTCACTTCCATATCTTTCAAGAATTTCTTTTTCACGTAACACCCAACCTCTTAAATCATCAAATGAAATATTGGGAAATGTATCAGATGGTCATCTATCCCAAACATCTTCAAGTGAATTGAGAAAAAGATCTGTTCTATATAATAGGTCTCAAATAGTAGAATGTTGCCTTTCGAGTTCTCAAGCATAAGCTCTACTTATACCACTTCCAGTTGATCAGATAAGTTCTAAGTCGTGAGAACCTCTACTAGATTCAGCGAGTGCGTCCATGAGGACATCTAGCATGGTGATTGCTTTTGCTTCACTACTAATGACGAGTCCTGCTTCTGATAAATTGATTCATCATG
The DNA here is from genome assembly GCA_937931775.1 of uncultured Candidatus Altimarinota bacterium. Taxonomy (GTDB): domain Bacteria; phylum Patescibacteriota; class Gracilibacteria; order BD1-5; family UBA6164; genus JAACSU01. The sequence continues at coordinate 2,019 of CALHAQ010000088.1, forward strand.
CTTTGAGTCTCTCAAGTTCAGGCATGAGTCCTGCCGTTTTTGGCTGTTGGGTTTCATCGTCTCTTACAAATAACTCCTCTAGAGTCTTACGACATACCATCTTTTTAGAACCTGCTTCTCTTGGAGTAAAACTATCAGGTTTAATCTTACGTGCATCTGTTGCTACGACACATCAGCTAGATATGAGATTTACCTTATCTTTACTAACCATCCCAGAAGGAAGAATATGCAAGGCATATTCATTATCATTTGCATGTACAGAGTGACCAGCATTGTGTCCTCCATTGAAACGAACAACTACATCAGCTTCTTGTATGAGTACATCAACTATTTTTCCTTTTCATTCATCTCACCATTCAGCACCACATACCACGGTAGCAACATTATCACGAAATCTTTGCACGAAATCATACTTTGGATTAAAGTATTCAGGAGCATACTCGTGATGGTCAAAACTTGCCTGATCTATAAAACTCATATGTATGGTATTATTTTTAACTACATCTTTATACTTATAATATAAACAAAAGTCAAAAATTATTTATAAATAAAAAACTACAATGTATCTATTGTAGTTTTTAAAGAGGAAAAACTATATCTAGTAACTCATAGCATTTATAACCTTGAGACCTAGTTGGGCAATAGGCATAATAGTTTTATGGAGAGTGGATCGAAGTATGAGGAAATCACCCTCTACAACTTCGAGGAGGAAGTGTATAGGAAAATTGTTTTCATATTCGCTATATGCATGATATGCGAGAGGGAATACTTTGTAGGTATGTGATATTTCTACAGCAATTCCATTTTTTGTTTGGTTTATATAGTTAGATACTTCTCTTGGAGTAGTCTTTGTAAGTTGAGCAAGTGTAGCATCATCATATCATCAGCTGTTTAGCTGTGAATCTGTTGGATTTGTTCGCTTATAATCATTTCATATTTTCTCGTAATATGATTTTATATATTCTAGATAACTTGTGTATTTACACATCTGGTATGTTGTTTCCTTGAGAATATTGAGTTTGTTCTGTTCTGTTTTACTATCAGTAAGAGCACATCAGATAGCATTACTTTGGAGTTCGAGCCTATTGATTCTTTGATCAACTTTTCCTCCAATAGCATCAGAGAGTTCACCAGTAGACTCTTGTTTTATAAACTTTAAGAGCTTTTTGAGAGAATTTCTTTGAGACTGGATAATCCCACATTTATATATATTTCCCATATTTTCCCTATAGGTTTTCTTTGCTGTATCTAGAGCTGGTGCTGAAACTTTTTGATTTTGAAACTCAGGAGTTGCATTTTCTGCTGGCTGAAAGTCCTGACTTGAATAGACTGGTTTTGGAGATTCATATTCTTTACATATATTTTCTACTCGACATTCATAGAGATCATACCCCTCTTGTCCTCAGCATATTTCATCAGCTGAAAAAACATTCCCAGGAAGGAACACAAGAAGAATAAGAGTCGAAATATATCTGAGAATTTTATTCATATTTTGAGTATATAGATTGTTTTTCTGGGTGCAAGTTTTTGGCTCTTATTTGACAAAAAAGGACTTTTTTTTACTATGAAATCATAAATTATTTTTTAAAACTGCCAGATGAGAAAGCTTCCTATTATACTGACACTTTTACTTGCAGCTGCCTGGGTATATACATCATGGTACTGGTATACATGTAATATAAAATGATTTTGCGCGTGAGAGGCACCATATACGAGCGTAGAAACCCCTAAGACTGTTCTTGATAGCTCATCATTTGTTCAAGTAGATGAAAGTAAAATCGACACTGAAAATGAGAATACTATTGATAATGAGGCACTTACTTGAGCTACTGTTTCTGCTCCAAGACTTTCAGCCGAAGATGTCTTATTTGATCCACTTCCAAAAGAAAAAGCTGAAATAAATCAGAGAGAGTGAGCTGAGTCTACATCTACATGAAGTGAAATTACTCCAGATATAACAGTAGAAGTATTAAGTAATAATGAAGAAAGTATTTGTGAAAATCCACTTATATGACCTATATCTCTCTGATGAGAGAATAAGAGTAAAGAAGTAGAACAACTGGAAACATTCCTTGTTTCAAGAGGGGCAAGACTCAGTATTGATGGAAACTATGATGAAGCTGATTCAGAGGCTGTAAAAGAATTTCAATTGGAATACAAAGCAGATGTACTTGATCCATGGGGAATTACTACTCCTACAGGGTACGTATGAAAAACAACTATAAAGAAAATAAATGAAATCGCGTGTCAATAATATTTTATTCTTATAAAAATATATATTATGTTTAATAATGTAAGCCAAACTTATAGTCTCACAGATGCGAGTAGTGAGATACTTCTCATGCTTCTAGGAGCATTTATAATCGGAATGATGCTTGGGTGGCTTTTAAAACCAAATAACAAAGGAGTATCTATTGCAACATGAGCATGAGTGCTAGCAAAAAAAGCCACAGTATCTCCTATAAAAGCTGATGACCTACAGATGATCGAATGAGTAGGTCCAGCAATAGAAAAACTTCTACACAAACATGGGATTCAGACATACGCAGAAGTTATGATGGCTGATGTATCTGGACTTGAGGATATTTTAGAAAAGGGAGGGGCAAGATTTAAAATGCACACTCCGACTACGTGGCCAGATCAGGCAAGACTTGCGGATGCAGGAAAGTGGTCAGAACTTGAAGAATATCAAGATATACTCAACTGATGAAAGTAAAACAAAAAAATAACTCTTAAGAGTTATTTTTTTTGTTTTTTAGAATTGAGCTTTTAAATTTCTCAGGATGATGGGGTTCTATTCGGATAATTTTAGTCTCGAGTCACAGCTCAGTGAGTTTTGATTCGAGTCTTTCAACAAACGGTCATCTCTGATCATAGCCAAGACAAATAGTAGCTGGAGTAAATTTCTCTAGCCATTGCATAGGATTATTATCACTTCCAGCAATTACTTCACATCCTACTCAGAGATTTTTTACAAAATCTATTCTTTCACTGATATCATGCTGAGCTTTCCTTCATTTTATTTTCTCTATATTATTATCACTAGCCACTATAGTAATGAGATGATTCCCGTATTTTAATGCTTCCTGCAAGTAATATTTATGTCACTGATGCGTCACATCAAAACTTCCAAATGTGAGGATATTCAGTGTTTCTCACATAATAGTTTTTTTATCAGTATTTATCTGAGATATTAATTCCTCTAGTGATGTAAACTTCTTATTATCTCGAATTTTCTTAAGTAAGATAACTTCTATATTCTCTCCATAAATATCTGCATCGAAGTTAAATATATGTGCTTCAAAGACTCATTTTTTTACCATATAGCTTCCCATTCATCTATAGATTTTCCCATCGATGATTATATTAATATGAAATACACTGTCAGAAATATCATTCCTGTTGCAAACCATATTTGCAGTAGGGAAACCAAGTTTTCTTCAGAGTTTTTCACCATGAACCACAATTCATGAAATTTGTTTGTACATGTTTATTTACCTAGTATATATTTTCAGAGCATATCAAACTCTATATTTACAAAATCTCACTTTTGTATTTTTCATAGATTCGTCCAATCTTGAGTGAGAGGAATCAGAGAAACAGATATGTATCCAGGACTTTTATCTACTATAGTGAGACTGACTCAGTTTATTGCGATAGATCATTTTACTATAGTAAGATTCGAAAAACTTTTATCAAACTGTATTCAAATAATAAGAGAACTATCTTCTACTTTTTCAAGATGAGTTATTTCTCAAGTAGCATCTATATGACCACTCACGAAGTGCCCATCTACTCTATCATCAGCCCGCATGCATCTCTCTATATTGAAGTATTCTCAGGCTTGTTTATTTCAAAAATTAGTTTTATCGAGAGACTCTTGCATCACAAAAAAACTATAATTCTCGTCGTTTATATTTTCAAGCGTCATGCATGCTCCATCGTGAGCTATAGATTGACCTTTTTTGAGCTCTCAAGGGAATTGATTTTTCATTGTAAATCTCCCATTATTTATAGAAATAATCTCAGATTTTGTTTCAATAATACCAGTAAACATATTTTATAATACAAAGAAGTATATTCACAATAGCTATAAACTTTCTGCTGGAAACTATAATAATAGTATATCTATATATTTAAAGTAATTCTTTAAAAACTAACAATGCAATTTCGAAATTTCAGAGCCTTTACCCTCGTAGAACTTATAGTCGTAATAACCATAGTAGCAATTCTCTCTACGGTAGGATTTGTCTCATATAGCTGATACCTTACCTGAGCCAGAGACTCCAATAGAATCAGCCAGATGATAAAACTCTCAGACTCCCTGCAAGTATACTCAGCTACGAAGACGCTTCCACTTCCAGATGACTATGTTGAAGTAAATGCTTCATGAACGCTTATAGCCTACCAGTGAGATGCCTGAGTAGATGTCCTAGAAACTATAGACTTTACGAATGGATGAAAAGATCCAAAGAATGATGACTACTTCACCTACTACCTTACAAAAGATAGAAAGAGTCTCCAACTCATGGCTATGATGGAAGAAGAAGGATCAGTAGCACAAAACTCGAACACTCCAAATACTAACAATTTAATAAACACGAATCAAGCAAACGCTACAGACTATACAGACAGATACCCTAAGGTGTATGGAAGAAAACTCTGAATCCTGACACAAACTACAACGAATACTCCTAT
>CALHAQ010000089.1 GCA_937931775.1 uncultured Candidatus Altimarinota bacterium
GTAGACGCTATAGTCATAGCGACAAATCATAGCGAGTTTGAAAATAAACTCTCGAGAGAAACCTTAGAACAAAATAATATTTCTGTAATAATAGATGGAAAAAACTGTCTCAATAAGCAGCAATTTGAAAATAGTAATATACACTACGCAGGAATAGGAAGATAATATATAAAAACTAAAGTATGAAAGTCATAGTAAACATGCCTGCTTATAACGAAGCAGAAACAATTGCAAAAGTTATTTCTAGTATCCCAAAGAAAATTTGATCAGATACTTTTGAAGTAATGGTTGTTGACGATGGAAGTACGGATAGTACTGTGAATATTGCAAAAAAAGCAGGAGCTAAATACGTTATTCAGCACGACTTTAATAAATGAGTTGGCTGAGCTTTTAAAACTGCTGTAGAAAATTTTCTTACTACAGATGCTGATGTTCTTGTAAATATAGATGCAGATGGACAGTTTGATAGCAAAGATATACCAAAGCTTGTAGACATGATATCTTCCCACAGCTGTGATATAGCCATTGGTTCTCGTTTTAGTTGAACTGATGCAGATTGAATACCATGGATAAAAGATAAACTTAACAGACTCATTGCCTGAGTTGTATGACTCTTAATGTGAAAAAAAATCGATGACCTCACCTGTGGTTTTAGAGCCTATAATAGAGAAGCTCTTATGAGACTGAATCTTATAGAAACTTATACTTATACCCAGGAAACTATCATAGATGCTTTTTGAAAATGACTCAGAATAAAATGGACTCCAATATCAGTAAAGTACTTTCAAGAAAGAAAATCTCGAGTAGTAAAAACTATCACAAGTTACATGGCACGATCTCTCATGATTATATTGAGAACCGTAAGAGACGTTAAACCACTTATGTTTTTTGGTTTCCCAGGTGTTATACTGATTTTGTTCTGAACTATGGTCTTCTGAATATTTTTAGTATATTATTTTCAAACTTTCCAAACAACACCATATAGAACTTGGCTTATCATATCTGCAACAAGTATATCTATAGGACTTTTACTTTTTGTATTTGCATCTATAGCTGACATGATAAAGAGACAAAGAAAAATTAGTGAAGAAAATCTCTATCTCATGAGAAGTATGATCTATAATAAAAAAAATAAATAAGATGAAGAATCCTGAAGTAACTATACTCTCAACCCTCCCTCCAATAAAGGGAATGTCTCTTTATACTGTTCCACTTATAGAAGCATTAGACAAAAAAATAGTCTCAAAATTTCTTTGATTTAAGAGTTTATATCCAGAGTTTATATATCCAGGTTGAACAAGAGATAATACCCTAAGAAAACCTAAGCTTGTACAAACTCATACATATAATAATATTACTTGGTATAATCCTATTTCTTGGATTATGGCAGGTTTTAAAATAGAAGGAGATACCATTCATGCTCAATGGTGGAGTTGGATACTTGCTCCTATATATATGGTGATTCTTTGAATTTGAAGACTTAGAGGAAAACAAGTAATCATAACAGTTCATAATGTTTCTCCTCATGAAAAATCTATCCTAAAGACTTTTATGAACAATATAGTCTACAGGATTTCACATAAGTATATAGTGCATTCTGAATCTAATAAAAATTCACTTAAAAAAATAGTATCTTCAAAAAAACAGATAGCTATCATTCCCCACTGAATAATTGCTCCTGTGTTTAAAGAAACAACAAAATTAAAGGCTAGAAAACAATATAAAATTGATAGTAAAAATAAAGTTATCTTATTCTATGGAAATATCAGGTGATATAAGGGTCTTGATATCTTATTAGAAAGTTTCTCGAAAATCATATCAAAATGAAACAACGACTACACTTTAATAATCGCAGGTCCTTGTTGGCAAGATTGGGATAAATATCAAAGAATAATTGATGATAATTGAATCCATAAGTTTATAGTGAGAATTGATGGTTTTATAGCAGAACAACAAACATGAGAGCTCTTTACTCTTTCTGATGTACTTATTCTCCCTTATAGGGATTTTGATTCTCAGAGTTGAGTGATTGCAACAAATCTCCATTTTAATCTTCCAATTATCGTAAGTAATTTACCATGACTTACAGAAGTAATTACAAAAAAAGAGTATACTTTTAGAGTATCAGATACTCAAGATTTATATAGTAAAATAATTAAATTATTTCAAGAAGATAATCTACTCCAAGCTAGGGAGTATTTAGAAGAAATAAAAAGAGATTTTGAATGGGATAATATCATAAAGAAAACTTTAGATTTTTATAAGAGATAATGAATAAACGTAGTAAAATTCTTTGTATATCCAATCACTCTATATTTCCTCCAACCACTTGATGATCTAGATTGATATATAATTTTTTGAAATTTTCTTCTAAAAATAATGAAATAGTATTTATAAATGAAAAGAATCATTCTACCTATATCAATGATTTAAAAAAAGTAGAGACTCATGAAATAATTAAAACAGGTAAAAGGAAGTTTTTTGATATATTTCTAATAAAAAAAATATATAATATATTAAAAGTAAAGAAAATCAATACTGTAGTTATTGAGTATCCTTGGTTTTGAATACACTTTTACGTATTAAAGCGTGTTTTATGAATCAAAATTATTTTACAGGAACATAATATAGAATTTCTCAGATTTAAAAGCAACTGATATTGGTGGTGGAAAATACTATTTTACTACGAGAAGTGGGTCTATAAAATTGTAGATGATGTATTTTTCATATCAAAGTCCGACCAAAAATTAGCCCAAAAATATTTTTGAATTTCAAAGTGAGAAATAATTGAATACTGAGTAGATACTGATGTTTTCAATCATAAATTTAATACTGAGAAAAAAAAGTTTTTAGAAAAAAAACATAATATACCTAAGGATACTATCATTATATCTTTTATATGAAAACTTGATTATAAACCAAATTCTGAAGCTTTAGATTATATTATTAAAGATATATATCCTGATCTAAAAAGTAGTGGGCAGAAATTTAAAATAATAATCAATGGTGCTCCTATTCCTAAATGACCAATTACTACGGAATACCCTCATATCATTTTTACTGGAAATGTTGTGAATATTACAGATTATATAAAATGATGTGACATAGTAATCAATCCTATATCATCGGGATGATGAGTAAAGACAAAAGTAATCGAATCACTAGCCTGTTGAAAAACTGTTATTTCTACTCCCAAATGAGCAGAGTGAATTAATCCAATTACAACAGAATGAAAACTCATTCTGTCTACTGAGAACAACTGAACATGATTTACTCAGTTGATCGTTGAACATCTAAATGTTCCTGACTATGTTAGTCCAGATTTTACGAAGCAATATAGTTTAGATATTATCTTTAGTAAACTAAATTTCAATAATGTTAAATAACTCAAAAATAATAAAATATCTAATATTATCTCTGATTATTATCTTAGCTATGATATGAAGATATTATTATTCCTTTGTTGCTTATAACTTCACTTTTAGTAGCTGAGATGCTACAGGTTATATCCTAAGGGCATTAAATTTTCAAGAGGTTTTCTTCAAAGATGGTTATCGCATAAACGTATGAGAAGTTTCTAATTCTCTTTTTGAAACACCGTTCTTGATTCCTTATACTCTTGCTGTTTTTTGAAACTTCCTACATATCGATCTTTACAAAATTTCTTTTCTAATAACTTCTCTCGTCACTACCTTAAGTGTGCTCTTTCTCTTTAAGTTTATAACAATTAAGAATAGTTTATGGATCGCTGCACTAACAACTCTGGCAATAGCTATAAATTCATATATGACTTTTTTTTCTACTGAACCACTAAAAGCTCCATATATAGTTTCTTTCTATATTATATCATTATATTATCTCTTTAGGTGAGGTGACAAGAATATACATATATCTATATTTTTCCTAAGTTGTACGATTTTATTCCACCTAACATGAATATTTTTTATATTTTCTTACGCTATTATATACATAATCTATAATAGAAAATATAGAAATAAATACTTAGACTTAAAATTTATTTTATGGATAGTCTATATATTTCTTTGTATGTATATGATTAAAACTCTTGCTCATACTTATCACTTTAATGCAAATTCATCTTTAGGTTTAAATACTCAATTAACATTTGCCCAATCTGAAATTCAAGCGTTTTTTAGTAATATTCAATCTTGATGAGAAAATTTCTGACTCTCTAGATTTATAGAGTGAATTAAAAGTCATATTTGAGACTATTTTTTCTACCTATGAATCGTATGATCTGTTATATCAATCTTCATGAAAAAGTATAGATCTCCTATATTATCATTTTCACTACTTATAGTATTTATATGATTCTCATCTAAATGGGTTGCCT
>CALHAQ010000090.1 GCA_937931775.1 uncultured Candidatus Altimarinota bacterium
TTTTATGCTCGTCTCTGACTTTGACTACTACTTACCAGAATCCTCTATAGCTCAAACTCCATCTGAGCCTAGAGATAGTTCAAAACTACTGCGTTTAGATAGACAAACTGGACAGATAGAAGACAAAGTATTTTCTGATATTGAGTCTATGCTATGAGCGAATGATATACTCGTAGTAAATGAAACGCGGGTTATTAATGCGCGCCTTAAAGGAAGGCCTGTGAGAGAATGAAACCAAATAGGAAGAGATTGTGAAATATTTCTCCATAAAAACATTACAGAGTGTTCTTGGGATTGTCTCGTATACCCAGGGAAGAGACTCAAGCTATGAACTATTATCATATTTTCAAATAGTCATATGATATGAAAGGTTATAGAAATGAGTGAACAATGAAGAATTATAGAATTTTCTCTCTCTTGAGATGAGTTTTTAAGCGAAATCGAAAAGATAGGGAGTATCCCACTTCCTCCATATATTAAAAATTCTCATACTCCTAGTGAAAGATACCAGACAGTCTATAATGATAGTGACAAATCAGGAAGTGTGGCAGCACCTACTGCAGGACTTCATTTTACTCCAGAATTAATAAAAAGACTTATAGACAAATGAGTTACTATAGAGAAGGTGTGCTTGAATGTTTGACTCGGAACATTTATGGATATAAAAGTTGAAAATATACAAGATCATAAAATGCATAGTGAGCTCATATATATATCCCAAGCATGTTCTCAAAGACTAAATAATTATAAATCCAAATGAAAAAGAATCATTGCTGTAGGAACTACTTCCGTAAGAACTTTGGAAAGCTTTAGTAACGACAATGGACAGATATGACACGGAGAAAAACAAACAGATATATTTATTTATCCAGGCTATAATTGGAAATTTGTAGACAGTATAATTACAAACTTTCATCTTCCACGATCTACTCTCCTAATGCTCGTATCTAGTTTTTCTGGAAATGAGAATACTAAAAAAGCTTACGAACATGCCGTAAGCTCTGATTATCGATTTTTTAGTTTTTGAGATGCTATGTGGATAGACTAAATTTTTCCCTTCATAATCTTTTTTCTTTCCTCTAGCTGCATCTCCTCTATTCTACCGAGTTTATGCTTTTTTTGCTCTTTTGATCCTCATCAGTAGAGTGAATCTCTATACCTATCTACAAGATTATTTATATACCTCGAACTTCTCATTGGATGAGGTGAGAAAGTCATATCAAAACTTGGAGAAGAACCTGAAGTCAAGATTTTGAGTGTCCCAAAATCAAAAAGATTTGCAAGTAATCACTTAGTTTCTATTGATACTTCTTGCACTTTATCTAGTGTTGTTTCACCTACAGCTCTATTTAAGAAGGTTTTTTGTTCGATACAAACAATTCTGTTATTTGTAAGTATAAAAACATCAAGTTCATAATTGAGCCAGCTAATATATAAAAATAAAGAGTAGTACATCCAAAATATTGTTACCATCAGGTAAATAGCAGCTGATGAGCCCAAAACAGAGAATAGCACTATAGTAAACAGTACTCCTCCTGCGGCATATATACCAAGAAATGCAAAAGCTATCCAATGTCTTCTCAAGACAATATCTACTTTTTCACCTGAACGGAGGTTTTCGAGTTTCACTGCCATAGTCTAAAATTATGAAATATTGGGTTTTTTTATATATAATGGTGCTATTCTCTTTTCTTTCTTTAACTGTATATCATTCATAAGTCAGATATAGTCTATACTATCTTTCAGCACATATCAAGCTGAAAACCGGTTTATATCTGTGTCTCCATATATATCTGATAGAGTATATCTAGATTCAAAATCACTATTTGTTACTATCTCTATTATAGATTTTTCATCATATTTTACAAATAGATCTCGCTTTGAGCTAGATTTTACTATCGGATAAGTATCAAATAAATCAAAAAAATTTACAGGAGTAAGTGATATATGAGGATATATATAAGCAAGAGTGTTTACAATAAGCGAAATGCTACGTATTCCTGTGAAGCTTCATGGTCCTACGACTACTATAATATTACTAATATCTTGATAGTTTAGTTTCTGTTTTTCTAAAAAATCAGCAATAAGAGAAGTGGCTTTTGAACTCTCATTTCCAGCAATTTCAAAATTCTCACTATCTATATACTCTCTCTCATGTGAAAAAAGTCATATATAACCACAACTTGAGACTCCATTAAAAACTACGTGCATTTTATAAAAATTATATGTGTATATAAATATAATACTCGCACTGCTTTGAAGTAAAGTAGAAATTGTATTTTTCTTTAAAGACTCTATACTATATCTACATTATTAGCATACGCATATACCCTCTGGTTTTTTACCAGTAGGGAATTTAGCGTGGTATTTATTCTTACTTATGTCTTTTCAAAAACTCCAAAAACACTTTCAGTATACACACTGTTGAGAATTCTTTTCAAAACTTCTCCTATTACAAGCAACAGTAAAAAATTGATGTAATATATTACATATACTCCCATCTGGAGAACAACAAAAGAAATATCACCTCATTGCAAAGGAAGTCGGTATTCCATACTATATAATTAGTTCATACCATGATTTAGATACACTAAAGAATAGTTCTTGATCTATTTATAGTATTGAGGTTTCTGATATAGAACTTGAGATAAATCTTGATGTGTTCAACAAAAGTATATTTCTAAAACCCTGAGATAATATAGTTATGGAGGATCTGGTGAAATCTTTACAAAGTCTACAGTATGAATTTAGTGATTATGAAAAAACTTGAAGCTATCAGAGAATAGGAGACCAAATAAAAATATATAGTCCTGATTGAGAAAAATTCACTCTTCATTTCTGGTGAGATGAGATTGAATCAATTCACAATAGTGAGAATGTTTCTATTGCTCATGTTTCACTCAGTTCACTTGCTTTACTGAGCGCGTGAACTCAAAATAATATATCACTTCTTACCTACTTACGAGAAAACAGAATCTTTATGTTAGCTGACTCTTTGCAATTTCATCATCTATATGATGAATTAAACAGTAGTGCAGGTATATGTTCCAGTTTTGATATACTCTCTCATAGCAGTGAAAATAGTAAATCCATTGATTTGTGTATCTCCACACTACAAATAAAAGATTTAGAATCATTAAAATCTTTACTATGAGATTCAAAATCAAATATTTCGCTTTATACTAGGCATGCAAATATGATGGAGAAATTTCTCACTGAAAATAATTTCTGACATATTCATCCTATAGCAGTGAAAACTCATCTTTTGACAAGTTTTAGCTATCCAGAGAAAAAGTGAAAACATGGAGTTGTTATTTGTGATGATATTCTTTCAAAAATATTCATAAAAAAAAGAGTTCGGAAAAAGCTCTCTGCTGATATAGATTTACTCCTAAAAATTAAGAATTGAGACTATGTAGTACATATAGACCATGGAATAGGTATATTTATATGAATCATTAAAAAAGAGCTTGGAAGCATCACAAAGGAATATTTAGAAATATCTTATAAAGAAAATGATAAACTCTTTGTTCCTATTACAGAGGTACATAGGGTATCAAAATATATATGAAATGAAACCCCGACTCTGACTCCTCTATCTGGCAAGCTCTGGGAAAAGAAAATGAAGAAGGTACATGAGGATATTAGAGAAATAGCTGAAGATATACTCAAAAATTTTGCGCAAAGAAAGTTGCGAGCTGGAAAGCAAAATGTACTTAGTGAAAAATCAGTAGAAATTTTTCAAAAAATGTTTCCATATGCATATACGGAAGACCAAGAAGTCGCTGTAGAGGAAATACTCAGAGACATGCAAAGTGATAAGAATATGGATAGATTGTTGGTATGAGATGTATGATTCGGAAAGACAGAGGTCGCATTTAACGCTGCATATATGGCTCTTGCGAATAAAAAACAAGTACTTCTTATTTCCCCTCTCGTGGTACTTGCCCATGAGCATTTCACAAAGACTCAGGAGCGCTTCAAAGACCTTGGATACAAAATAGAAGTACTTACAAGACTTCAGTCTCAAAAACATGCTACAATAGTACTTAAATGACTCTCAGATGGCTCTATAGATATGGTAGTAGGGACTCATAGGTTATTATCAGATAAACTCATCTGTAAAAATTTGGGACTTATGATCGTAGATGAAGAGCATAAGTTTTGAGTCGTAGACAAGGAAAAAATTAAAAATATTAAATCAAATATAGATATTCTTTCACTCAGTGCTACTCCCATTCCGAGAAGTCTTAACTTAGCTCTTTCATGAGTCAGAGATATCTCTATACTCAAGAGTCCTCCTGAGTGAAGAAAAAGTATTGAAACTTCTGTTTTAAAATATAATGAACAACTCATTGCGGATGCTGGAAAGAGGGAACTTGCAAGGTGATGACAAATATTTTTTGTTCATAACAGAGTATCTACTATAGAAGTGTTTCAAAAAAAACTTGAATCTCTCTTTCCAAAGAAAAAAGTAATCATAACCCATGGGCAACTCCCTGGAGATGAACTAGAAGACAGAATACTCGACTTTAAAAACAAGAAATATGATATACTTCTATCAACAACTGTTATAGAAAATGGT
>CALHAQ010000091.1 GCA_937931775.1 uncultured Candidatus Altimarinota bacterium
TGAAACTAGCCCTAAAAGATGGAGAATGGATAAAGTAAGGGAAATAGCCGAAAAGATTCTTACGATAATTCTTATAGCGCAAGCATTTGGAATACTTTCTTTTATCGCGTATTTTTTTCTGAGAATATATTTCATATAAAAGTTATTGCTTTCAAGCTAAAAATCCTCAAAATACTTCAGATATTTTCAAAATAATCTCATGAAAAGAAAACAGACACTTCAGGTAAATGTAGGATGAGTGCTCATTTGAGGGTGAGCTCCTGTAGTTATTCAATCTATGACCAATACTCCAACGCGAGATGTATTTGCTACAACCATGCAAATAAAAGAGCTTGTAGAAGCAGGAAGTGAACTCGTAAGAATCACGGTCAATGATGACAATGCAGCACGAGCTGTACCAAAAATAGTAAAAAACCTGAGAGATATTGGTATATCTGTTCCTATAGTAGGAGACTTTCACTACAATGGACATCTGCTCTTAAATAAATTTCCTGAGCTCGCTGAGTCTCTTGATAAATACAGAATTAATCCTGGAAATGTAGGAAAATGAGAAAAACGAGATGATAATTTCCGTCAGATTATTGATTGCGCTATCAAATATAATACTCCGGTTCGTATCGGTATAAACGGTGGATCTCTCGATGATGATCTCCTCAGCGCTAATATGGATGAAAATTCTCAGCTTGAAAACCCTAAAACTGCAGGAGAGGTATTTATAGATTCTATGGTGGAATCAGCTCTTCTATCAGTAGAAAAAGCGATCGAATATGGTATGCCAGAAAATATGATGACGATATCGGTAAAAATGTCAGATATTCAAGATATGGTAAAGTGCTACACCATGCTCAGTAAAAAGACTCAGCAGCCTCTTCATCTCGGTCTTACGGAGGCTGGATGAAGCGCAAAAGGAATCACCGCAAGCTCGATAGCTCTCGGGTTATTACTTCAGCAATGAATAGGAGATACTATCAGAGTATCTATCACTCCAGAGCCAGATGCTCCAAGAGCTCTTGAGGTAGATGTATGTAAATATATACTGCAAACAATGGGAATCAGAAATTTTCAACCACTTATTACTTCATGCCCGGGTTGTGGCCGCACTTCATCAGATAAGTTTCAAATTCTCTCTAAACAAATCAGTGATGAAATATCAGCAAAATATATAGAGTGGTGAGATAAATACGAAGATTTCACCTCTACAAATATTGCAGTGATGGGATGTATCGTTAATGGTCCAGGAGAAGCAAAAAATGCAGATATCTGAATATTTCTTCCAGGAGATGGAGAGGATCCAGTTATTCCAGTCTATGTCAGAGGAAAACCATACAGAAATCTCAAATGAGATAAAGTATATGAAGAGTTTATGGAAATACTCGTAGATTACTTTGAAAAGAAAATATAGAAAAAGAGCTCATAGTTGAGCTCTTTTTACGTAAGTCTATTTTCTCTCGTCATTCTTTCATAAAATGCTACTGCATTATCTGGAATTCCAATAGCTCTTGGTTCTGGACCAAATTCAAAAGTATACTCTTCTCCTTGTTCATAGAATGATATTTGAGATCGGAATAGTTTATCCAGTATGATTCTTCCATCAAAGAGAATCTGCAAAAAGATATTATAAATCCTACTTATTTCTCAATACTCAAAAATCTCATTGAGCTTTTGTATTCTTGTAAGCAGAAATCAAATCTGCATATATAACCTTCATTCCTCTAGGGCTTTAGCATACGCTTCAAGAAATTTATCATCGTCACTGAGCTCTTTTTCTCTAGAGCTTCTCTTTAATAGCTTTTGTAATAAGCTAGACTTTTTTTGCTCAGGATTTGAAGTACTTACTTCTTCCTCAATTTTTCTTATAACTTCTTGGAGCATAAGTCATAATGTTTGTATATCATTTTCAAGTGTAGCTACCTCAGGAGACGTATTTATATCCTCTATTCTATTTGTCTGTCATAAATTATTAACTACTGTTGAAGCAGTATTTACAACAATAGCTTGTCATGCAGTTCAGGGATTAGCATCTGTTTGTATTTCTCAATTATCACAGTTATGTATTGTTGTTTTAGATGTCATATATTTCTTTAAGTACGAGATCAAAGTCTTCGATAAGATTCATTTTTAACGCATCTCTTGGAATCACCCATTTGTAGTCAGAGTGCTCATTTGGAGCGAGAATAATATTAGGTTTTTCTATGAGTGTGGTATGATAAAAAGTGATAGCAATATTCATATCATCAAAACAGAAATATTGTTTGAATAGTTTTTGAGTTTCTCATACTTTTAAGACTATTCAAGTTTCTTCAAACACCTCTCGTATCATGGCTGATTCATGGTCCTCTCCAGTGTCTATTTTTCCTCCAGGTTCTTGCCAAGTTCCTCAAAATTTAGTATCTTTACATCTTTGAACTAGGAGTACTTCTCACTCATGTTCAATGATACATGCAGCTACTTCCATTTCAGTAATATAATCTATAGGTTTTTTATGAAAGAGCATATTTTGATAATAAAAGATATCTATAGATATTAATAAAAACTCCCTATTTTACAAGATAAAGAACGAGTAGATTATTACGCTGCTCTTTGAAATGCCTCAGGAATATTTGGCATTCTTCATCTTTCAGTAAGTGTCTTTTCCCAATTCCAATAATTCGGATTTGTTTGAAACATCAACCACTTTGAGGTATCTTTCCATACTTTGTATGCAGGGAATCATACATCATCATCAAAATTCTCTTTCATCGACACACTAGTATCATATAAACCTATAATATCTTCTATTCTCTCAGCCTGTTTTATGATAGTATCTAAATCAAAAAAGTGGCAACTCTCTTGCATAGTTTGTATTACCTGACTAGACCATACATGTGAATCTGTATTAAGATATTTTAAGAATTTTTCTTGCCCATTGAATAGTACTTGCAATTCAGGGAATTTTTTCCCATCACGTATGTCTTTGAATATTTCAAGATAATTTCAAAACGGTTCTAAGAAATCTCTATTACCAGCAACTAATTCATGAAAAGTTACCATGAATCCATCGAGTTTATCAAGATATGAAGTAACTTTAGATTCTATACTGTTTTTAGAAAGCATATCTTCTAACAT
>CALHAQ010000092.1 GCA_937931775.1 uncultured Candidatus Altimarinota bacterium
ATAAAAAATCTTAGAGAATATTCTCTAAGATTTTTTATTGTCCTGCTGCTATTTGCCATCAAGTAAGTCATTGTCTTCATTTTTCTTCCAAAAGAAGCATTTGTTCTATCTCCCTCCATCACTTTTCTTCCTCTATTTTTATTACCTGAGGGGTGTTAACTCTTTTCATCTCATCAGGGGATATATTAAAACCAGTATTTTCACGGTATCTTTTTGGAAAATCTATAATATTATTTATCTTTTCAGGAATATCGAAATCAAAAATTATTTTACAAGGTGCTTGTTCTATAGGAAGGCCAGTGCTTGGGCAATTACTCACTCATTCACACATATTTAAACATGAATTAATTATTAATGTTTAAGGAGTATATGAGCTAAAGTTATACTGTCAAGAAAAAAGTTAGGTCAGCCTAACTTTTTTTTCATTCTTCTATGTATATTAATCTTTTGTGCTTTCCTAAGCCAGTACTTTTATTGTTTTCTCAGTAGCCAATCTGTAAATATCATCACTTTTCGTAGGCTTTTTGTAAGGGGATGTTACTCTCATCAGTATCTATACACATGATGGCATCTGGGAAAATATCTCTATAATACATACTTGCTGCATTTACAAAAGGAGTAGCTATTCTGCTTCCACGGAGATTTTTATATATTCGAATTGCGTTTGTATGAAGATTTGCTTCATACCTTTTCAGAATATTTTTCCCAGTTATAGAAGTGTATTCACTTATATGAGGAGCTCCACAAGCTCTTCACCACCATATTCCTCCAAGTGATCCATCTGTATGAATTAGTGTAAAAATATGTCTTTCTTTATTGTACCATTCTTGTATTGACTCTATATTCTGAAATCTATTTTTATCACTTGTATTTTTCTGAATAGCCGTATCACTTTCGTCTTGGGAGTATTCTATAAGCTGAGGAATATGTTTATCTTTGATTCCATAGAAGATTTTATAATTCCTTAGAGGAGCTATCAACGTAGCCGTCCCATAGTGAGGTTTATCTTGTAATAATTTTTGCGTTTGTTTTTGTAGTATTTTTTCTACCTTCTCGATATCGTCAGGATATGAAATATCGAGGAAGTATCACTTTATAGGAAATAGTTTGAAAGTATTTGTTTTGCAAAACTCATTTATTGCGTCCGTGAGTTCATATTCTCCTCGAGGTGAGACTTTTATTTTTTCTGCAAGAGTAAGAATTTTTCTTGAAAACTTATAGGCTCAGAGATTTGCAAGATTTCCTATATCTTCCTGAGGCTTTTCTATTACTTTTATAGCATTTCAGTTAATGTCTTGAGAGAAGATACCGTATTTCTCAGGATTATTTACCTCTTGCACGAGACAGCCATAACTTTCACTATGTATTAGAGTATATATATCATCATGAGAAAATATTGAATCAGCATAAACAATAAGCACATCATCATTGCAAGGTATTCATTTTATAGCTGCCCCTGTTCATTTCTCTTCTCATTGCTTTTTGTATGATATAGGAACACCACAATAGTTGTTTCAGAGGGTATCTATGAATACCTCTTTCTTATAATTTACAACCAAAATAAATTCGTCTACATCGTGACAAAGTTGTTCTAGAAGATGCTCTAAAATGCTCTTTCCTCTGATCTTAATAAGAGGTTTTGGAATAGTATCTGTAATTGGCCTCAAACGAGTTCATCTGCCTGCAGCGAGGATAATAGCCTTCATGAAAAATAGAGATTTTAACGGTATTATCCTTATTGTAATCATAAAATATTTTAGAGCAAGAAAACACCTTTTTTCCCTTGCAAAGAGCCATTATATGAGTATATTTTTATTAGAAATCGTGAGGAATCACGGCTTATTTTTTTACAGTAAAATATATGTCAGAAAATGAAAATTTAGTAGATGGAAATCCTGCAGATGAAAACAATGAAATAGCGCTTCCTATTGATACAGCTGTAAGTTATGAAGGTGATAGTGCTCGAAGTATTTCAGATGAAATGGAGAGTTGTTATATGGAGTATGCGATGAGTGTTATCGTTTCAAGAGCCCTTCCTGATGTACGAGATGGTTTTAAGCCTGTTCATAGACGTATTTTATACTCTATGCATGAGCAGGGACTTCGTCCAAGCGCAAAGTATAGAAAATCTGCTACGGTAGTCGGGGACGTACTAGGTAAGTATCACCCTCATGGTGATAGCTCTGTATATGAAGCTATGGTTCGTATGGCTCAAGATTTTTCACTGAGATACCCTCTTGTTGATGGTCAGGGTAATTTCGGTTCTATGGATGGAGATAGAGCTGCAGCCTATAGATATACTGAGGCAAAAATGACAAAAATAGCAGAGCAAATGCTCAGTGATATAGAGAAAGAAACTGTAGATTTTAGAGATAATTTTGATACAACTCGTCAAGAACCAAGTGTTATGCCTGCTCGTATTCCTAATCTTCTTATGAATGGAGTAATGGGTATTGCGGTTGGTATGGCAACAAATATTCCTCCTCATAATCTCTGAGAACTTATTGCTGCGATTAAATTTCTCCTCCTACATCCAGCAGTTGAGGAGACAAACGTAGAAGATCTTATGGAATTTGTAAAAGGACCAGATTTTCCAACAGGAGGAATCGTATATGACCAACAAGCACTTCTTACAGCGTATTCTACTGGACGAGGATCGGTAGTTGTACGTGGTATTGCAAATATAGAAGAAAATAAGAAGGGACGAAAGTATATCCATATATCGGAGGTGCCGTATGGGATGAATAAAGCTACTTTTATTGAAAAAATGGCTGACTTAGTTCGAGATAAAAAGATAGTTGGTATTTCAGATATCCGAGATGAATCAAATAAAGATGGAGTGAGGGTAATAGTAGAACTCAAGAAAGATAGTTTCCCTAAAAAAGTACTTAATCAACTCTATAAACTTACTCAGCTTCAAACAAGTTTTGGATATAATATGATTGCTCTATGAGAAAGAGGTATACAACCAAAACTTTTCAATCTTAAGGAAATGCTTCTTGAATTTATTGATCATCGAAAAGAAGTTGTTACGAGAAGAACACAATATGAACTTAAAATTGCTGCTGCAAGAGCTCATATCTTAGAAGGACTGAAAAAAGCTCTTGACCACATTGATGAAGTGATCAAAGTGATTCGAGCAAGTCAGACAAAAGACGAAGCAAAAGAAAATTTAATAGCCAAATTTGATCTCTCAGCTCTTCAAGCAGATGCAATCCTGGAAATGAGACTCCAAAAACTTGCTGGTCTTGAAAGACAAAAAGTAGAGGATGAACTCGCTGAAAAACTTCTCCTTATTGCTGATCTTGAAGATATTCTTGCTTCACCAGAGAGAATTATCTCTATAATAGATGGAGAATTAGATGTTATTGGGGAATCATTTGGTGATGAAAGAAGAACTCAAGTGAATCCTGGAAAGGTATGAGAGTTTAATGCAAAAGACACTATTCCAAATGAGGATATCGTAGTTGTGCTTTCAAAAAATAACTATATTAAACGCCT
Organism: uncultured Candidatus Altimarinota bacterium; assembly: GCA_937931775.1. Classification (GTDB taxonomy): domain Bacteria; phylum Patescibacteriota; class Gracilibacteria; order BD1-5; family UBA6164; genus JAACSU01. Next base: position 3,502 of record CALHAQ010000092.1, read on the forward strand.
GAAATCATCAGCGTTTCGAACTCAGAGACGATGAGGGAAGTGAATTACAACTGCTACAAAAGAAGATGATGAAATTTATCTAGTAGTACCTACTACAAATCATGCAGATTTACTTTTCTTTACGAGCCAAGGACGTGTATTTTCTCTCCCAGCATATGAAATACCAGAAACTACGCGTATTGCTAAATGACAGGCAATTGTTAACCTATTAAATCTCCAAAAAGGAGAAGAAATATCAGCTATTCTTGATATTACAAGAGAGGAAAATAAATATCTCTTCTTTGTATCTAGAATGTGAATTGTGAAAAAACTTGATATGGATCTTGTGAGAAATATTAGAGCAAATGGACTGAAGGTAGTAGGGGTAAAGGAATGAGACGAGCTTAAATGGGTGAAAACAACCACAGGGCATGATAGTATATTTATAGCTACAAGAGAGTGAAAGGCTATTCAATTTCATGAAGAGGATGTACGAGCTATGTGAAGAGCAGCTGCATGAGTGAAATGAATCTGACTTAAAAAAGATGATCATGTAATAGAGGTTGCTGTTGTATGAGATGATAATAAATTTGTATTTATTGTGACTAAAAATGGTCTTGGTAAAATATCTGATATAGAAGAATATAGAAATCAGAAACGTTGAGGAGCATGAGTAAAAGCTATGGCTGTAACTCCTAAAACAGGTAAACTTGTTTCTGCAAAGATCCTCACAGAAGAAGATAGAAATAATAGTGATATACTTCTTATTTCTAAATGAGGACAAACTATTAGACTCAATCTCAAATGAGTAAGAAAGACATCAAGAGTAACTCAATGAGTTATACTTACAAAACTTAAAGATAAATCGGATGAAATAGTAAGAGCATCAATTATTAGAGAATCAGAAGATGAAGAAATGTTAGATACTCAGAAATAAAATAAAAATCCTCGAGAGAGGATTTTTATTTTATACATTTTTTTTACTTATTGATTTTGATAGACCTTTTCATTGTGCTAATTTTTTCATTCTTACGGCTATTTGTTGAGAGGTAAGCTCTCTATTGATTCATGCAGTATTCAGATCGCTAATAAATGTATCTCACAGTAACGATTTATCTTTTGCATGGATATCTCCATATACTTTAAACTGATTTTGAAGTTCTCATACTCTATTACTAGGTCTAGAGTTTTTTCCATTTCAGACTTTATAAGAAAATTGAGCAAATTTTATAAACTCTACTTTTCATAGACTGTTATCATTGAGGTTTATTTGTACATTTCCTCCTGACATATTCATAGCGAGTGCTATTTCTTTTCTAAAATTTCTCCAAATACTTGTGAGTCATGCCTCAGCAAAATATGTATCGGCATTGATGAAGTTTTTCATTGCCTCAGGATTATCTTTCATAGCTTGAGCCTCCTCTGGATCCAGATTTATGGTTTCTCCTCAAATGACAATTGTTGGTGCTTCTGGTGACCCTCAAATAAGCAGAGAGTTATTTACCTTTTCTGTTGGTGTACTTTTCTTTTCTTCATCACTTTTTATTATTTCCTCGATAGGTGTAGGAATATAATCTATCTCTCATCTATCATATGCCTGAGATATTTTGTTTGTGATCAATAGAATTTCCTCATGGTTTCAATTAGCTATAGCTTGAGATAATTTCTCTACCTCTGCTTTTTGAGCATGAGCCATAGCACCTACTTTATTAAGTGTAAGAAAATATATGATCTTTTCTCTATTTCATGATTCTAGAGTGATTCCATATTCATCACAGAATAACTTACGTTTTTCTGTATCTGATAATCATTCATGTTTTTTAATGAATATTATATAGGCTGCTTTAAGTTTTTTTCATGTTCCTATTGTTGTTTTTCCCTCACTATTTATTTCTAGTAACTCTAGTATTCATTTATCTTTTGTCGTATCCATTTTTGCAGTTGTAACATCATGCATTTTCATAGCAATTTCATGCTCTGTAGCCTTAAGTAGATCTCCTAAAAATACCTGTATTTTTTCTTTATCTCCATTAAAAACTCTTTTAATTATATCTGCAGTACCTGTTGTTATCTTTCACTCGGCTTGCATTTCTCAGAGTATCCTATTTTTCTCCCATGTAGCAAAAGGGAAGTCATCTAAGAAATTTTTAATTCTATTAATAGCATCTGGGTTTTCTGTAATTTTGTCTTTTATTGCACTTAAATCATTGAAAAGAGCAGTTTCTTTATTATTTTTTTGAATAATTCATGTAATGATTCATTCTACTATTGTTTTATCTTCTTTATGGAATTTTCCTGTTGAAATACTCGATGATATATAAGTGAGCTCCTCCTTATTAAATTCATTCCATAGTAGGTTTATTACTTTACTTGAACTATCTCATAATCCTCTATAAACTGCGACAAGGTTATCAGCAGAATTAATATGTAGGTATCCTAATATTTCTTTTATATCGTCAGATGTCTCACAGTTTTCTAGTACAGACCTTATCACTGTTGGATCTGTCTGGAATGAATCATGTAATGATTTTACAAGCTCGTTACCTCGAATTTTAATTCATTCATGAATAAGTCTTAGATTTTCAGGAGTATGCTTTATAAATGGAACAGCTGTTTGTATAAGTGTAAAAGGAATATTCTTTTCACTTATCATTAGATTTCGAAATTGAGATTTTATATTATCTATACCATATATATCAATATATTCCTTTATGACACCAAAGTACATTTCTCTATCTTCTCTTCAAAGAGAACCACTCTTGGCTAATGTAATTGCTTGATAAGCATCATCAAAGCCTTTACGTTTTGAATTTTGTTCTCATTCATTCGTATTTTTTTGTATTCATAGTTCTGATCTTTGCTCATCTGATAGATACTGAGTGATACCTGATGTTTCAAAATGAGCTTTGAGCCTTCTTTTTTGATAACTATCCATGTTTTCCTGTGTATCGGTCAAAATCCCATATACTATATCAGCTATTTCTTTTTTATGAGTTTCATTTGAATCATTCTCATTTATAAATAGGTCGAGTATAAGCTTTTCTGAGTAAGGAGCTTTAGTTAATAGAATAAACAATCTCCCATATTGAGTATTTTCTGCTGAACTAAAATTAAAGTATTCAGATGGAATGAGGCTGATATCTGTTTGTCTGAGGTTTTTTAAGGCTCTTATGACGCTAAAATCTCCTCTCAATGATTCATGTATTTCAGAAATTCTTACTTCACCTGGACTTTTTTCTATAAATAAAAGTAGATCTTTAGTATTTCAGATTAGTTTAATTCTCTCTCTATTACTTCATAATGAAAAGCTCTCTACTATATCAGGATTATTAAAATCATATCTATTATCCTTCAAACTTTCTGCTGATCGTGAAGTATTGAGCTTTGCATTTTTGAGAAAGTCATCAAATTTTGCTGTCTCTTCTTCGAGAGATATATCCATACTTTTGATAGTTTGATCTGTGTCAGTAATGATTTTTTGAGCCATCGATAAGCTCCCAGCTTCAGCAACTCTTCTTTTCTGGAGCGTATTTATATCTGCCTTTATTGTTTTTATTTTTTCGGGATCTGTTTCATTCCTAAGTAGCGACTTAAGTGATGATAATCTTTCAGATGTACTTTTTGCTGATTTTTCTATACTTGTTACTTCTTCAAAAGCTTTATTATAATTACTTGCGAGAGTATTTCTATTAAAAAGATTTTGAGTTGTAGCCAGTATTATTTGTTTTAAATCACCTGTTATCAGAGCATAGTTGGTATTATTTTCTTCATTATATTCATGTATATTGTCATTGAATGCATTGAAATCAAAGCCACTCATGTCTGTTCACTCAGAAGCCATAGTGATATATGCCTCAAGTACATCAGATACATCCGGTCATCCTTCATATATTTTTGTAATTTTTTTACTCAGTTTTTTGGCTATAAAGAATGTTCTCGCTTTTAAGACTACTTTTTGGTACACTCATTCTCAAATTCAACTTATATCTGTATTTCCGATCAGCTTTTCTAACTCTCAAATACTACTAATTTTTTCTGTTAAATATATCAAAAGACTTTCTTCTACATTTTCTTTATCTGCAGTATCAAGAGAATCAAACATATTTAAGACCTGTTCGAATTGTTTTGGTGAAGTGAGCAATGTATCAAAGTCTATACTTGATATATCATCAAGTAACCACTTTGTATCAGCATTTGCGGATATTTTTTGTTTTGCCACTCAAAAAGAATCTCAACTCCATAGTTTTTTGAGTTTCATTAGATGATCTACTCATATAGTATCACTCAGGGTTTGTAGATTGAGAGTTCATGTCGATTCTAACATACTGAGGTAATTTGCAGTGGCAAGGGAATTCCACGTACTTGGATCTTTACTACGAAACTCCTTTTCGATATCTTGTTTAGAAATAGAAAAATTTCCTCATCTTTCTGTTGAGAATCCATGTATATTATTTCAAGAGAATCATGACCTTATAAACTTATCTCCATGAAGTACTTTTAGGAGGGCTTCTTGTGCTACGTGAGCATCAGCCGGTCACATAATATCATCTAAGTTCGTAGTATATCAGGAAAAAGCAGTAAAATTGTTGTAATTAGAATAGTTGGATTTAATTATTTTGAGTCATTTGGAGGCATCACTTTTTGAGTATGTAGAAAATTCTTTATGTGAGAAAGTATCTGACTCTTGAGATTCTCAAGCTATATCTTGTAATTCTTCGTGCTCTCTTCGTATTTCTATAATCTCATTTTGATCTATTTTATTTTGAGGACCAGTTAATAGTTCTTGTTTTATTTCAGCAAGCTTTCAATGTGTTTGATTATAAACACCTTTGAGAGCATTCTTTGTTGCCATTCTAACATCTTCACATTCTTTTCGAATTTGAGCTGCTTTTTCAGGGTCTCATACTTTTTCACACAATTTTGCTGTGTCTTCAAGTATTTTAAGAGTTTCGTTTTTTATAGGACCACTCGTTTCTGACTGTTCGACGTGATGTGAAAGATTCTGAGACATATTCAAAAGCCTTGCAAAATAAAATATCTATTTAAAAATAACATATTTTCCTTTGTGTGACGAGAAAGATGTATTGACATAATTATAAATACAATTATTGATATTAAATATATAAAATATCTGCTTGCACTAGGGAAATACTCGCGTATAATCGAAAACCTAAAATCTCTATAAATCTTTTTATAATATATGAAAATTTCCAGTCAACAACTTCGTGATACATACTTAAGATATTTTGAATCAAAATGACATAAAGTAGTTCCATCTGCTTCTTTAATTCCTGAAAATGATCCCACAACTCTTTTTACAGGAAGTTGAATGCAACCAATGGTACCTTACCTTCTTTGAGAAAAACATCCTCTTGGAACAAGAATAGTAGATAGTCAAAAAGCTTTTAGAGCTGCGGATATCGATGATATTTGAGATAATCGACATACAACATTTTTTGAGATGCTTGGAAATTGGTCTCTTGGAGACTATTTTAAGTCAGAGCAAATAGAATGGATATGGGATTTTTATGTTCATGAATTAGGACTTAATCCTGAGAAGATATATATATCAGTATATAGAGGAAATGAAAAATTTGGTATCCCAAGAGATGAACAGGCTGTAGATATGTGGAGAGAGAAATTTATGGAAAAATGAATTGATGCCAAAGCGGTTGATATGGCAGAGAAAAATGGGATGCAAGGAGGAAGAATTTTTTATTTTGATGAAAAAGAAAATTGGTGGAGTAGGGCTGGAGTTCCTGAAAATATGCCAGTTTGAGAACCATGAGGGCCAGATTCTGAAATGTTTTGGGATTTTGGTGAAGAGTTATGATTACATGAAAAGTCTCAGTGGAAAAATCAAGCTTGTCATCCGGCATGTGATTGTGGAAGGTTTCTTGAGTTTGCAAATAATGTGTTTATGCAATACATCAAGACAGAAGATTGATTTGAAGAATTAGAAAATAAAAATATAGATTTTGGGGGTGGCTTAGAGAGAATTGCTGTTGCACTTACTGACACCCCAGATGTATTTATGGGAGACTTATTTGATGGAATTCGATGAAAAATAGAAGAATTTTCAGGAAAGAAATATGGAGAAAATGAAAAAGAAACAAAAGCATTCAGAGTTATTATGGATCATCTGCGAGTAGTAGTATTTCTAATAGGAGATGGGGCTGTTCCATCTAATAAAGATCAATGATATTTTACTAGGAGAATGCTTCGTAGAGCGATTCGTTTTGCTCGAGATTTAGGTATAGAGTCAGGACTTTCACTTGAAGTCGCAAAGGTAGTAATTTCTGAGTATGGTGATCATTATAAAGAGCTTATTGACCAAAAAGACTTTATTCTCACAGAGATAGAGAATGAAGAAAAACAATTCCTTACTACATTGGAAAAATGACTCAAAGAGTTTGGAAAACTCTTATCAGGATTTCAAATAGCTTATGAGAGAAGTGGTAAAAAAATTACTCAAATAGCCGGAGGGAAAGCATTCAAACTTTATGACACATATGGTTTTCCGATAGAACTTACAGAAGATTTAGCACAAGAACACTGATTAAGCGTTGATAGAGATGGTTTTGAAAAAGCATTTGAAGATCATAAAGCTCTTTCACGCAGCTGAGCAGAACAAAAGTTTAAATGAGGTTTAGCTGATAATTCTATTGCTACCACAGAATTACATACAGCGACACATTTACTTCTTGCAGGTCTACGAAAAGTACTTTGAGATCATGTATTTCAAAAAGGATCAAATATTACAGCTGAAAGACTTCGTTTTGATTTTTCACACGATGAAAAAGTATCTAGAGAAGACTTGGATAAAGTAGAAGAATTTGTAAATCATGCAATCCAAGCTGGTATGAGTGTTTGAGTTGAGGAAGTTCCAAAACAAGTGGCTATAGATAGAGGAGTAGTATGAAGTTTTTGGGAAAAATATCCTGATGTAGTAAAAGTATATACTATGAAATCAGAGAATGAAGTGTTCTCTGTGGAGCTTTGTGGCTGACCACATGTTGGGCAGTCTGAATGAATGGGAAGATTTAAAATCAAAAAAGAAGAAGCTTCAAGTAGAGGAGTCCGCAGAATAAAAGCAGTACTTATAAAGGATTAAACAAAAAGAGCAGCTTAAGCTGCTCTCTTTGTTAATGTTTCACTTGCTTTCACAGCTTCACTTTTAATTCTCTGCCAATTAATAGGAGTATTACTGTTATTAATAGCGAGTATTTTTTGTAAAGCTCATGCTCCATCTTGTATAAATGTTCTTGTTCTATTATCGTTTGTTTCTGTGAGAAATGTCTCGATTGTAGATATCATAAGATCAATGTGATCAGGTGTTGGAATATCTCATCCTATTTTTACAGGGTTTTCTTCTCATTGTAATAATACTAAAGCATAACATGCAGCAATAAGACGAAATAAGTCAGGATTTTTAATGGCTGCTCTTTCTATGCGTATCCCATTATTTGCTATAACCATATCTTCGATTAGTTCTTCAGCATGAGCTCTTTGCATATCTCTTGTATTCATCCCATGATCAACGAGTGAAAGAACATTTGAAGCTACATCATTACTCCCAGATACTGGTACTCAAGAATTTGTATTACTTGTAGTAATTTGATTTTGATTATTTACCATATTTTTTTGATTATTTTAATAAATATATCTCTATTTTACATTAAAATAAAAATAAATACAATCTTTAGACTAAAAATTATAAAAAAGTATGTGAAAAAACACTTTTAATATCACGGTTATAGGTTGAGGAGCAGGGACTTTTAATGTGCTTTATGGACTTAAAACCTATCATGATGACACTCAGGAAGAGAAGAAAAATCTTGCAGCGATTATTGCGATGACTGACTCTGGTGGAACTACGTGAGAAATACGAGATAAATATGGTGTTTTACCTCCAGGAGATATTCGTCGCGCAGTTGCTGCTCTCGCAAAAGATACGAGTCTTGTAAGGCAACTTTTTGAATATAAGTTTGTAAATGAAACAGGGGTTATCTGAGGAAATAAGATGTGAAATAATCTTATCACAGCTCTAGGTGATATAAAAGGAAGCTTTGAAGCATGACTTGATGCTGCTTGCGAAATGTTTGATGTACAGGGAAAAGTTATTCCAGTGACGCTTGAGGATATACATCTATGAGTTCGAATGGATGATGGAACACAAGTTATTGGAGAAAAGAATATTGATGTGAGTGAAACGAATCCTGAACATAAAGATCATGATATTAATCAAAATGTTGCAGAAGCTTTTCTCGTAGGTTGAGAGGGTGTCCTCAACCCACGAGCGAGAGATACTATTATGCATTCTGATATTATCGTTATAGGTCCTGGGCATTTATATACATCCATAGTACCAAATCTTTTATCTAAAGGTATGAGAGAAGCCTTGAGTGCCAGTAAAGCTAAGAAAGTATTTGTGTGTAATATTATGGCAGATAGAGGAGATACTACACACTATCAGTTGCCAGATTTTATTGAAAGTGTTGAGAAGTATGCTGGAAATGTACTTGATTATGTATTAGTAAATAAT
>CALHAQ010000093.1 GCA_937931775.1 uncultured Candidatus Altimarinota bacterium
CACGAAAAAATTGTTAAAAAGAATTTAGAAATATGAAGAATAAAGTGAGAAAGAAGGCAATATATAAAAGAAAATATGAGTATTAAAAAGGACTCTGAAGAAGATAATATATATACCGATACCAAAAATGAATACGATAAAAAAATAAGTATTCTTAAAAAAGAGATAGATAACTTAGATGATTGAGAGAGGAACGAAATATTTGAGCTTGAAGTTTTTATTGATGTTTTAAATCAAGCACAGAATTACTATAAAAAAGCAAATTATGTTCAAAAAGGAAAAATTGCTCAAATATTGTTTTCGAACATAATTGTAGACCATCAAAAAAGGCTTGAAATACAGGTAAAACCTGAGTTTCAAGCACTATTTAATCCTTCTTGGTGGAGCTAGTGAGATTCGAACTCACGTGCTGGGAGGCATACTCGGTATTTCTACTATCATAGTCTATTTTAAGTACTTCATATCAGACAAGAAAACAGACAAAAGAGATATGAGAGAACTCTGTGTTATACGTGAGAGAGATACAGGTTCTAAGACTCTAGACTCACGACTTTGATTTTAGATAATCCTAGAAGATCCTCCAAAGCAGAGTTTTCTAGAATGGTGGGCAGGCAATCGCTCTCATCCCCTGGGGGAGGCCCATTAAATTTCAATGGAGAAATTTAATTATGCCGTAGCAAGGCTAGGAGCCTTAATAGCTGCAGCAAATCTGCTTAGAGCAGAAGTAGTTTTTCCAGTTATGGATGAATGTGTTGATTACGGAAGTCACATACATCTCCCGGATAGCATACTCGAGCCTGCGAATTCTCCCAGTAGAAACCAAGATTAGCCCCAAATAAGCCAATGTATCTTATAGACTTTTTGTAAAAAGTAAAATGCCTTTCACATACTCTTCACGCTTATTTCCACTTAGCTACTGATATCTCATCAAAGGGAGGGACAAGAAGTCCTGAGTATTTCATATATATTTCTATAATAGTTTTATCTCATTTCTTTGCAGGATCAATATCTAGGTTTCCTATTTTTCCTGTATTTTTTACTTCCCTAAAATGCATTTTTGTTGCTCCCAGATTATTAAAACACCCAACTTTTTTATTCCCCTCACTATCTTCATATGACTCCTCAGGGATACCAATATTTTTCCCAACACTATTTAAAAATTTGAGTATACGGGCTTCACTCATTCCTTCTCCATCATAAAAGTTAACTTTTGTAACCAACTGAGAGAGACGAGCATGTTTCTCTACGAGAAATCCGAGTCCTAGGTTTTTGGTCAAAGCTGAGAAATTCATAAAATTCTCAAGGCTTTTCTCACTAATATTATTAAATACTTCTGACTCTAGGTTAACAGAGTTCCCTCCATCATCCCATACAGTAAAGCTTGATCCAGTATCTGAGTAGCTATAGGGTCAGACACTATAGTCTATTTCTGGTCCTTCTTCTTCATCTTCATTATCATTGCTTATTTCTGCTCCTTCTTGATCATCTTCCTGTTCATCATCTTCTCATTTTTGAGCTATAGAAATACCTGATATGATATTCTCGAAAAGCGCTCTCCCCTGTTTACTCAGTGATCATTTCGATATACCGAGAAATTTCAGGATGAGATTCATCAGTTTCTCCTGAAGCTCATCAGGAGTAGAAGATTCTAGACCTTCCTGAGCTTTTGCAAGGATGCTTGTAAATCTTCCTGATAGAGAGATATTCCCATTATTTGTGAGGAAATGCTTCTCCTTGATAGTCCTATATAGATCAGTATCGTTTTCAAAGACTTCGTAGATCAGTTTTGATAGTGGAGTAGTGAAATAATCCTTTTTTTCTCAGAGTTTACGGGAGAGAAGCTCTCTGAGAGTTTTATAATTCTTTTTATCTCATGACTCAATAACAGATATGATAGTAATAATACTCTCTCACGAAGAAATCATAGATTCGAGAGCAACACTCTGAATATCTATATTTTTCTTCATCTCTAAAGGAAGTGAGCCAAAAATACTTCCTTTCTTTCTTAGAGCTTTGATAACTACATCTTTATCACACTTAAGACTATCTGGAAGATACTGAAATATATCTACATCTGCAGATTCCATCACGTGAAGAGCTTTTGACTTATCACCATGAAGTACATCACCAACAAGTTTTTTCATCAGTGTCATATCTACTCCTGGCATATCCTCTCTTGTCAGAATTTCTTCTATCTTTTGAGTAATTTCAAGATTATCTGGCTCTCATGTATTTTTTGCTGTTTTCATATGAGAAGTATAACATAAATTATCTTCTCCCTCAAGAATTCTTATTTTTTTTCATATAGAGTATTTCATCTCTGATTTCTGCTGCTTTTTCATAGTCCATATTTGCAGCCGCTATATCCATCTCTAGCTCGAGACGAGAGATATCTTTTGAGAATTGTTTTGGATCTCCTGAAATCTCTCTTTTTTTCTTATTACTCTGTATACCGATATCTTTGATACTACTATATACCGTAGTTGCTATAATATTGTTTTTCTCATTGTGAGCTGTTTGTATACCTCGACGATAGTAGGTGAGATCTATGGCTTTTTTCATGGCTTGTGAAATAACCAAACCATCATTATTTACATACTTTCCATTATCGAGAATATAGAGATCATCCGGTCCTCTTTTCATATCTACCTTTTTCTCATCAAATCTATTTATTTTCTCACTATACATAGAAACTTCTCATTTTGAGTTACGAGCAGCTCTTCCGATAATCTGTATGAGGGCTGATTCACTTCGCAGAAATCCTTGTTTATCCGCGTCGAGTATTGCTATTTTTGATACTTCTGGGAGATCAAGTCATTCTCTGAGAAGGTTTACACCTACTATTACATCTATTTTTCATTCTCGCAGTTCCTTGAGTATTTCTAGACGCTCAAGCGTATCTACCTCTGAGTGGAGATACTGCACTTTAATTCCATTATCTATGAGATATTCTGAGAGCTCTTCACTAGATCTCTTTGTGAGTGTTGTGATGAGCATTCTTTCTCCAGCATCTATTACGGTGCTGAGATTAGACATAATATCATCTACCATGAAATCCATTGGCTTGAGGATAATTTCTGGGTCTAGAAGTCCTGTTGGCCGTATCATCTGAGGCACTATTCTCATATCTGGATTATCTGACCAAGCTGTATCATGTTTTGGATCAAAATCGTAAAATGCTCTCACAGCTGGAAGTTTTTTCATTTCAGCCTTAAATGTATCATTATCATCCTTTCCTCCTCCTGCATTTATTGGAATAGTATCATGCTTACTACTTTTCATAATTTCATAATCAGATGGAGTAGCTGATACTGCTACAACCTGACACAGTTTTGATTCAAACTCTGGAAATGTAAGTGGCCGATTATCTATAGCTGATGGAAGACGGAATCCATTTGCTACGAGGTTTTCTTTTCGACTTCTGTCTCATCCATACATGGCTCCAATCTGAGGAATAGTCATATGGGATTCATCTATCATAGTGAGGAAATCATCTCCAAAATAATCTATGAGTGTCTGGGCTGGCTCCCCTGGTTTTCGTCCATCTAGGTATCTTGAGTAGTTTTCTATTCCATTTACATATCCTACTTCTTGCATCATTTCTATATCGTATTCTACTTTTGTTTTGAGTCTCTCATATTTTACGATGTCTCACAGATCATCTTTAAAATACTTGAGCCGCGAATCTAAATCTGTCTGTATTTGGGGAAGTATTTCTGCCAATCTGCCTGGAGAAGTAACGGTATGCTTTGCAGGAAATATATCAATATGTTGATGATGCTCGTAAACCTCTCCTGATATAGGATGACGAGTGCTTATCTGAGATACTTCATCTCCCCAAAATTCTACCGTATATACTGTTTCCATACTTGCAGGCCATATTTCTAAGATATCTCCCTGAACTATAAAATTTCATCCTTTAAAATCAGCTCAAGCACGCGTGAATTGTATATTTACAAGACTTTTAACTAATTCTTCAAGTACATACTCTTTTCCTACTTCAAGAGTAAAAACTTGATCTGTGTATGCTGCTATATCTCCAATACCATAAATACAACTCACAGAAGCTACAATAATGACATCTTTTCGAGTGAGGAGATCTTGTGTTGCAGGATGACGAAGTCTATCTATCTCTTCATTTATAGTCGCTTCTTTTTCAATATAGGTATCAGTTTTTTGCACATATGCTTCTGGCTGATAATAATCATAGTATGAGACAAAGTAATGCACAGCTGCATCAGGAAAAAATTCCTTAAATTCTTGAGCCAATTGAGCTGCAAGTGTTTTATTATGAGCAATAATGAGTGTTGGCTTTGCTATCTTTTGAATCACATTAGCCATAGTAAAAGTCTTTCCAGAACCTGTAACTCACCAGAGCGTTTGCCAGTCATGTCCTGCGTTTATATATTTCTCGAGGCTTTGAATAGCTTCTGCTTGGTCTCCTGCTGGTGAATATTTACTTTTGAGCGAAAATAAAGAGTTTTTTGACATAATTTAGATTATTTTATTAATTTTTCAATTTCTTCATGATATCTATTTATGGGCAAGAGAAAAGAAAAACTTTAAAAAACTTGTTAAAAATTTCATCCTGAAAGAAATATATGATACACTATATATAGTTTAAGTCGTAACTTCCAGAGATGACGCACACTATATCTCATACTATATACCTTAAAATAGCTGTAATAACAGCATTTTTACTCGTATTTATTCACTTAAGTAGCTCTCTATTCTGAGAAAAAGATGTAACACTATATGCTGAAAAAACGAATGCAGATATATATATGAGTGCTCAGTGAGTAGATTATGGGAGTATTTGAGTGGCCATATCTACTAGAATCGGGATAGCATTTAACAATGGAGAATCAAAAAATAATATATT
>CALHAQ010000094.1 GCA_937931775.1 uncultured Candidatus Altimarinota bacterium
TGATAATAAAGGGTCAGCGAGTTATATTTCTGGAGATGTTGTAGAGATTCCACTTAATAATTTCAATATTCAGAAAATACGTCTCTTTATTGAAGATGCTGATGGAAATATTCTTGGATCACAAGATATAGAAATAGAAAAGACCTATATAGAAGAAAAAAATATTGATCCAGACACTATCGTATTTGAGTGAGTGAGTGATTCTGAAAGAGAAAAAATAGATGCACTCAAAGCCTCTCTGATAAAACTTCCACAACAACAAAAACTCAAGGCTCTCAGTTATGTACAAAAACTTCAAGAGAATTGGAATGATAATACAGAAAAGACAAGAACTATTCTAGACTTTGAAAACTATATATTTGAGCTAGGACTTGCAAATGAAGATGAACTTATTGGTATACTAGAGTCACTTCTTGTAGAAGGGCAAGCTGATCAAAGCGCAAAACAAATTACCTATCAGGCTCTTATAAACCTTGTTCCAAGTGAAGTGCAGTGTAATGTTGAAGCTGGTAGTTGTTATGACTCTCTTCTTTCAAAAATCGAAGATATTAAATCTTCTGATGACATAGATTACAATAAAAATCTTGGGAAAGAGATTCTTGAAGTTATTGCAGCTACAGATCTTATGAGTAATACTCAAAAACTTGATTTCAAAGCTATTTTAACATCATTCGTGTATGGTTGAGATGTAAATGATATTCCAGACGATGAAAAGCAAGAAGTTATAGACGAGGCTCCAACTGATGCCAGTGAGGGGTCATCAGGAATCCTTGGTTTGATTCTTACGATTCTGAAATGGATAGGCTACTTTATTCTTCTTTTCATTATTATTGTAGCAGGATTCTATATTCTCTATCTTATACTCAATAAAGATAAAAATCTAAGTTTTTCTGAATTTGTGAGTAAAACTACCTCTTTTGGAAAAGATGACACGAAAGAAAATGAAGTTGTTACTGAAGATAATATTCTGTGAGATTTTGATGCTCTTGAAGAAGAAACTTCATCAGATATTCTCTCTACTACTCCTGAAAATGCTTCTTCAAATCAGGGAGCTTCTGTTCTAGATACACAAACTCCAGTAGAAAAAGAAGCTTCAAGTGAAGAGGTTCCAGATTGGCTGAAGGGAAACTTTTCTGATGACAAACCAGAAACTTCAGAAGAACAAACTCAAGAAGTTTCTACAGAAATAGTAGAAGAAAAGTCTATGGATCTTCCATGAGAAGATAATACAAAAATGGAAGAAAAAATAGAAATTCCTCAGAAGGATGATGTAGTAGAAAGTGATCTTTCAAAAGAAGATACTTTTGACCTAGATAAAGATACAAAACTAGAATCAGATGAAAATGTTCCAGATTGGCTCAAAGGAAGTTTCGATGATACTTCAGAAGAACCTGTAGCTAAACAAGATATATCAGATCCTGTAGAAATTGATAAGAAAGAAGAGGCTCTAATAAAATCTCCAGAAACTACGACTCCTCCTAAATCGGAAGAAACTTCAAAGGAAGAAAGTGAGACATCGGTCATGTCAGATGAAAATGTCCCAGACTGGCTCAAAGGAAGTTTCGATGATACTCCAGAAGAAAAAACTGATGTTGCAGCTCAGGAAGTTGTACAAGAAGAAAAAGTAGTAGCAAAAACTATTACAGAAAAAAAGACTCCCGCTAAAAAAACTGCAGCTAAAAAGACAAGTGAGAAACAAAGTAGAACTCCAGCAAAGAAAAAAGCTGTAGAAAAAAAGGCTCCAGTTAAAAAAACTGCAACTAAAAAGAAACCAGAAACGGCAAAGAAAACATCAGACACAAAAAGCAAAGATACTACAAAAAAAGACGAACTGTGGGATGATGGTATGAAGGTTCCTGATTGGCTCAAAGCTGACGACTAGAAAGATTCTATCAAGATAATACCTCTCTATAACTTAGAGAGGTATTTTTTGTTACTTATCTTTTTGAATTTCTATAAAGGGCTTTATAATAAGGCCTAATATTATACTTACATACTTAGTACTAGTGAAAGACTTTACAGGAGAGGCTTTAGATTTTTTAAAAGACATCGTAATCATATTAGCTATTGTTTTGATAATGAGGACATTTTTCATAATGCCTTTTAAAATAAATGGACAATCTATGTATGAATCATTTTATGATAAAGAGTTTATCATCGTAGATAGACTATCATATAGAGATATTCCTCTTTTATGACAAACCCAGGAAATAGAAAGATGAGATGTTGTAGTATTTGCTCCAGGAGTAAGTGATGATAGAAAATACTTTATAAAACGGGTTATTGCTCTCCCAGGAGAAACTCTCAAAATAGAGTCAGGAAAAGTATTTGTAAAAGAAGTAGGAGATACTCAATTCAAAGAATTAGATGAATCAGAGTATCTATCTGATGAAAATGATGATAAAACTACTGTTAGGTGAGATAGTAAACAGTATATATATGAAGTGCCACAAAATAGGTATTTTGTTATGGGTGATAATAGAGCGCATTCTACAGATTCTCGTACATGTTTTCAGAGCTGTAGTGTGAGAACAAATTATATAGAGCCTTCAGAAATCATCGGAAAAGTACTTCTAGACTTAGGATATTTTAATTTCCGAACATTTTCCTTTCTTCATCCTGATTTAGATATTTCTACTCTTCCAAAGTTTTTTAATTCTTACTGAGAATATAGTTACGAATAATGGATGGATTTTTTCTCATAGATAAACCAACTGGCCAAACAAGCTTTCAGGTACTTCGCGATATGCGCAGGATACTCTGAGTAAAAAAAATATGACACTCTGGGACGCTTGATCCACTGGCTACATGATGTCTACTCGTTGCTACCGGGGCATATACAAAACTCATAACATTTGTAGAAAAAGATACAAAAAAATACCTCACTACTATTTCTCTCGACGGGTCATCACCATCATATGATAATGATAGTGAAATTTCTTTTTTGTCTCAACAGAAAAAAGAGGAGTACAAAAAAAATATATCACTTCAAGGTATTGAAAAAATATTTTTAGAGAATTTTTTCGGAAAAATAACACAGATTCCACCAAAATATTCAGCACTTAAAATTAATGGAAAAAGAGCTCTTGATAGAGTAAAATCTTGAGAGGATATTCAGATGAAAGCCAGGGAAGTCGAGATTTTGAGCTATGATATTAAATCATTCATCTACCCGCAGCTCATAGTAGAGATACATGTCAGTGCGGGGACTTATATCAGGTCTATAGCTCATGACTTAGGAGATATACTCGGAACATGATGATATCTCACATCTCTCAGGAGAACAGGAATAGAAAAGCATGATATCAGAGAAAGTACAAGATTAGAAGATCTAGACGAGTCAAAAATGCTTGATATACAGGGTATATTCTGAGACAGAATATTCTTATTTCAAGATGAAGTGGTACTTAGGAGATTAAATGATGGACAAAGAGTTTGGGGAGAATATGATTTCCCTGAAAATAAAGAAATATTCCTATTTGATGGTAATGTTGTAAGATATGTGGTAGAGTATAAAGAGTCCGTGTTACATCCCCGAAAAAAAATAGTATAAAAATTTGCGCTTTCACGTATTATTTATACAATACCCGAGCATTTTTGATATGGGACATTAGCTCAGTTGGTAGAGCAGCCCCCTTTTAAGGGGAAGGTCCTGGGTTCGAGCCCCGGATGTCCCACCAATACAAAAGTAAAACAAAAATCCTGGCTGAGATTGCACTCTTGGCCAGGATTTTTTTGTCAAAGAAAATCTTTTCAGATATAACTTGTAAAAATAGTCCTCTCATATAATATATATTGTATGAATATACATGAATATATAAAAACCTATCCAGATTTCCCAAAGACAGGAATACAATTCAAGGATATCTCTCCTATATTAGAAGACCCTAAAGCTTTGAAATATGTGTGTCAACAAATGGCACGAAACTGTAAGTGAGCTGATAAAATTGTAGCCCTTGATGCGAGAGGATTCATTTTTGCCCCTATGATATCAAAAAAACTTGATATCCCATGGGTTATGGCCCGTAAGTCTGGAAAATTACCTGGAGAAACTATTTCTGTTTCCTATGATCTTGAATATGGAAGTAATAGTATAGAAATACAGAAATCGGCTATAAAATCGTGAGAAAAAGTAGCTATCGTAGACGATCTCCTCGCTACAGGTGGTACAGCTCTCGCTGCTGCTGGATTGATAGAACAACTCTGAGGAGTAGTACATCATTGCGCATTTGTGATAGAGCTCGACGAAGAATTTTTAGTCTGACTCAAGAGTCGAAAAATCCTTTCAAAATATTCATACAGCAGCATAGTATCCTATAGTTAGAAAGTATACTTAGAGCTTACTTTATATATTTTTACAGAAAAATTTTTGGATTTCTTAAGGTAAAGAAATATACTAGGTGTATGTTTAATTTTTAAGGAATATATTATGGAACTGACGAGTGAAAATTTTGCTGAATCAACAGCTTCTGGATTAGTACTTGTAGACTTTTGGGCTGAATGGTGTGGACCATGTCAAGGAATGATGCCAACACTTGCTGAGTTTGAAGAAAAATCAGGAGTAAAAGTAGGAAAAATAAATATTGAAGAGCAGGGTGATTTAGCTGCTGAATATAGAGTCATGAGTATTCCTACACTTATGTGGATGAAGGATGGAAAACCAGTTGATCAAATGATAGGAGCTCAAGACCTAGAGACTCTTATGCAAGCAGCTGAAAAACATAAATAGAAGATAAATATATAAAAAAATAATCCCGAGAGGGATTATTTTTTGTTTCGTTTCTTTGCGTCCATTCTTCACTGTTTCCCATATTTTTTGTCACTTACTGCTGGTTTTCGAGATTTGATTCACTTTCTTCTTATATCATTATATTTTTCTTTTCCATTTTCTTCAAAGTTTTTGTATCCAAGAATTTTAGATTTTGATATAACTTGCTCTAAATATGTTTTATCCCTAATCATTTCTATCTTTCTTCCGATAAGTTCTTCAATCTTTGCAAAGTCTTCTTTTTCATGCTCGATGCACATAGTGATAGCAACTCATTTTTTTCCTGCTCTGGCAGTTCTCCCAATCCTGTGTATATAGGTCTCAGCTTCGTGTGGAACATTCCAGTTAATCACGCATGATAGATCATGTATATCGAGTCATCTCGATGCTATATCTGTCGCTACGAGTACTTTTACGTCTCAATTTTTCAGAGCCTTCAGAGCATTTTGCCTTCCATTTTGTGTCCGGTCTTTATGGATACAATCTACTTTTATCCCAGATGCTTTTACGTACTCTGTAATATACGCTACATCATCTTTTTTCTTTACGAAAACAATGATAGAAGAATACTCTTTTCGTCTTACGAGCATTTGTAGGAGCTGTCTCCTGTGAGAGGTTTTGATATGATAGACTTGCTGCACTATAGTATCAAGAGTAGGCTTCTTAGCTTTAATAGTAATTTTTTCTGGACAATGTAGGAGCGAATCAGCAAGCTCCCTAATAGCTTTTGGTATAGTCGCTGAAAAGAAAAATGTTTGTCTCTCTTTCGGGACTCTCTTAAATACTTTTTTGAGATCGGCAAGAAATCCGAGATCAAGCATCCTATCGGCTTCATCGAGCGTGAGGATTTTTACATAAGAGAGTTTTATAACTCACTGACTGACAAGATCTTCGAGTCTTCCAGGAGTAGCAACCAGTATATCTACTCATTTTTCAATAGCCTTAATCTGATGAAAATCATTTACTCATCCAAATATAACCGTATGTTTCATATTTGTATCACTACAATATATCTTACATGCTTCCCCTATTTGTATGGCTAGTTCTCTGGTCGGAGCGATGATAAGCGCTTCGATTTTTCTCTTTATTGGCCCATCAGGGAGCTCTTTTGCTACTCTTGCGTTATACAGATCTTGAAGAATAGGGAGCACAAAAGCAAGAGTCTTTCAGCTCCCAGTTTGTGCGCATCCTAGGATATCTTTCCCTGTATTTGCGAGAGGAATAACTTTTTCCTGTATTTCAGTAGGCATCGTAAAACCCTCTCTCGCGATAGTTTTTAAGAGAGGAGAAATGATTCAAAGTTCTTCGAATTTCATGAGTAATAGTGAGATATATTTTCTATGACAGAGTATAGATGTTACTTTCCATAAAGCAATGATAGAGTGGAGCTTTTAAGATATTTTAATCATATTCTCTCTTTGAGCTTCTTTGCTTCTCAAATTACTTCCTATACCAACTCGTAAATCTATCTGCCTATTTTCATATGTACCCATTGAGAGAACTACTCACTCTCATGGTATATCTAAATGCCAGTCTAGCATATTATCTCAAAAAGCCTTTCCCATCTTTTCTTCTATTTTCTTAGGTGGTAATTCTGTATCCACATCAAATTGCATGTGAGGTCTCATTCGTAGTTCTCATTCTGGTAAGACAACCTCACACATAGGTGCATCAGTATCTTTATCTCAAATAAATAACCATCTCATACCTTCGTCTCTTCAGGCCTCATCCTCATAAAGATGATACCTACTTTTTTCTTTTATTAGATCAGTGAGTCTTTGTACTTCAGCATTTACATCAGGGACTTCATACCCAATTCCTACATGATTTAAGTATGTTTGCGTATCAAGAGCCCTAATAACATTTCAAAGTGTATTTGTTCGTGTAAGTTGAGTATTGGGAGTTACCGAGAGTTTTAGTATTTCTCATGAGCTTCATAAATCCACTCCTTCATCTCAAAATACCACTACAGAAGACATCTCTGAACCAAGCACATGTACCTTATCTCGTGAGCTTTGGAGCCATTTGCTTATATGAGGTTGATGTAAATTTCCTACATTCCTAAGATTTGAGGTAATTATTTTATGAGGGTGCATTTATTTATAAATTAATAAATATATAAGTCAATTATAATGAAAACTTGATAAATACAAGCTTTGTTTATACTAAAAGTATAACTTAATACATATAATTTTATATGATAGATTTAAATCCATATATTTCCTTGACTACTATGATAGTCCTTGCTACTCTCGATGATTGTGGGAACCCACATACATCAAATATGTATTTTAAAGTAGATGATGAATATAATTTTTATTTTAAATCAAAAACTTACAGGGAACATTCAAAACATATAGAAAAAAATAACTCTGTAGCATGGAGTATCATAAATACAGAGAAGTATCAGAA
>CALHAQ010000095.1 GCA_937931775.1 uncultured Candidatus Altimarinota bacterium
CTCTATGGCTATTGATAAAGAAATTATAGGAACAAAAACTCCTATATATGATGTAAAGACGAATTTTCCTGGTTGATATACACCTAGTAATTTTGATGGAAAATTTATGGGGAAAATAAATGTTTCAACAGCTTTAAATTATTCAAGAAATATTCCAGCTATTAAAATGTTCTTCTTGGCATGAGGAGAAAATGAAATCGTAAAATGGATGGTAAATCTATGAGTAGAATCTATGGAGACATATAAAGATGAGTATTTTGAAACCTATGGAAGAGAATATAGGTATGGCTCTGCTATGGCACTTGGAACAGCTCTAATGACTCCTCTAGAGTTAGCTGAGGCTTACAGTGTATACGCTAACATGGGGTATAAAAAAGATCTTGTTCCTGTTATAAAAATTCTAGATTCGCAAGGGCTTATTATAGAAGAATTCAAAAAAGAGAACAACCAGGGAGAAAAAATAATGGACCCCTCAACAGCATTTATTACAAATCATATACTCTCTGACTCAACAAGTAGACCTGATTATTGGAATAAGTATCTCACTCTCAGGGGAAGAAAAGTAGCCTCAAAGACTGGGACATCAACAAAACAATTTGAAAGATGAGGACAAAAAATCATATACCCAAGAAATCTATGGACAGTATGATACACTCCACAAGTAACTACTGTTGTATGGGCATGAAATAATGATGGTACTCAGACCAATTTTCAATGAAATGGGCTTGAATGAGCTGGCCCAATATGGAAAGATTATATGGAATTTTATCATAGTGATGAATGAGCCCTGGAATGGAAACGTCCTGGATGAGTAAAAGAAATTAATATATCTGACATATCTGGTATGCTTGCTCCTGAAGATATGAGTAGTGAATATATAGTTTCTTCTCTCTTCCAAAATGCACCACAAAGCTATGATAATAGTCTCAGACCTATTCAGGTAGATTTATTATGTAACGGAAAAGTGAATGAATCTACCCCTATATCAGCTATATGAAATGTGAGTTTTCTATCACTTCACTCTCTCAAACCTGACAATCCAAGATGGGAAAATCCTGTTCAAGAATGGTTAAATAATGGTTGATATGATGAGTATCTCCCAAGTAATAGTAATCTTTTAACAAGTATTAATAACGCAACATGTGAAAGAAGTCATTTTGCAGCTGAGAGTGAGATTGGATCTAGTATAAAAAGTGGTGATACTCTTGTAAATGGCTCAAACTATATTGAGATATGATATAGAAGTACATACCCTATAGTAAAACTCGATGTTCTGCTTGACGATACACTGATAAAACAAATAAATTTAGCTCCTCAAAAAAACTGACTTTATACATGAGATATAAACATCCCCCAAGGAACACTTGGAAGCAAGCAGTTAGTTCTTAGAGCTATTGATAATGAATATTATTCCCAAGGAATATCATATTCCGTAAATGTAGTTGCCCGTGATACGCAGCCCCCTATAATCACACTTCAAAATCCCATTGATAACTCTATATCTCTCTATAGGGGAGATTTTTTTAATCTTAGGTGAGAAGTAAATGATAGAGGGAATATAAAATCAACAAATATATATATTGATGGAAAACCTATAAAAATTTGACTCCAATGAAGAGAATTTGTTCAGGAAATTAGTAGTAAAGACTTAGAAGTATGAAATTATATTATCAAGATTGAATCCGTAGATTCTGAGTTTAATAAATGATTTATAGAAGTATCACTCGAAGTACTTCCACCAGGTTCAACTCCTCAATCATTTCTAAATGAAGAAAGTTAGATAATAAAAAAGCACCCATGATACGAGTGCTTTTTTATTATAGATACTTATTTTTTTATATCTTTTGAGATTTCTTCTTTCATCTCTCATATAAATTTCTTTCATTTTTCAAGAGTCGATGACAATACTCATGAAGCTTTCTTCTTTCCTGATTGAAGTTTTTCATTTTTTTGCACTTCACCTAAAAGCTTTTCTCATTGCTTTATATATTTCTCTGAAGCTTTTAAGAATTGTTTCTTTTTTTCAGAAAGTTTTTCTCTATTATCATCAGAAAGATATTTTTTTTCTATATCTGATATAAAATTTTTCTGTGTATCAATAAAATTTTCTACCATCATTTTTATATCCCCATTTCATTGGTCCTTTTTTGCTTTCTTTTTTCCAGTATTATATACTCAGGAAACAATGTTCCCAGCTACATATCAGGCTGCAAGAAAGAGTATTTTTCTTCAAAACATATCTGTAGTGTAAAACAAATAAATGTACAGCTCTAGTGCTTTCAAAAAGCCTAAAAGTACGTTATTATTAGTATAGTATTTTCATATCTGAGTGCAAGTTGATTTTTTAACATTAAAAATATCACCCAGCTTTACAAGAAATAGAAAAACTCTAGACTAAAAACTAGTCTTTAACTTAACAAACAAAAACTCATAATCATGGTATATAATAACTTCTCAGATGGATATAAAAAAACTCTTATAAATGCAGAAAACAAAGCAAGAGAGGTATGATTTAAAGATCTTAGACCAGAAGATATATTCTTAGAACTTCTCGAATCTGCAGATGGTGGAATACTCGAAATTCTTACTTTATATTGAGTAGACAAAAAACTAACTATTGAAATAATAAACAAAGCACTTTTTAATACATCACCAACAAAACGAAAGTGAGTATATAGTTGAATGAATCAAAAATGTAAGGATATTATTTTATGAAGTGTAAAAATTGCTGCTCAAAATACGAAAGCAAGAGCAACTCTAGAAGACCTTTTAATGTCTCTTCTGGTGAACGATTCATGGCTTGGAAGCTATCTAGAATACATAGGAATAAATCCAAGTGACCTAGAAACAAATATATCTGATCTCTTTAAGCTTGGTACTAATGATGGTGTGAGCCCTCAAAAGGATATCGAACCTCAAAATGATGCTTCTATCGAAAAACTCTTTGGTAATCTTGCTGATAATATTTTCTCAGGACTTCAAACATGAGATATGCAAGATGCCTCTATCCCCTTTGATGCAAATCCAGAAACAGCTGCTAAAAAAGAAGAATCAAACACACCGGCACTTGATTTCTTTTCTACTGATCTGACTCAGGAAGCAAAGGATGGAAAGATAGATAAAATCATTGGAAGAGAAATAGAAATAGAAAGGCTCGTATGAATACTCAATAGAAAAACAAAGAATAATCCATGTCTTGTAGGTGAAGCTGGAGTTGGAAAAACAGCAATAGTAGAATGACTTGCTCTAAAAATTGCAAATGGAGAAGTTCCATTTTCTATGAAGGATAAAAGGATACTTTCTCTTGATATGTCTACACTTGTAGCAGGAACGAAATTTAGAGGTGAATTTGAGTCGAGAATTAAACAGGTAATAGATGAAGCAAGTAAAGTAGAAAATGAAGTACTTCTCTTTATTGATGAAATACACACTATTATTTGAGCAGGAAGTGGAGAATGAAGTCTCGATGCCTCAAATATACTCAAGCCAGCAATGGGAAGAGGAAAAATTAGGGTTATCGGAGCTACAACAAACAATGAATACCAAAAATATATAGAAAAAGATCCTGCTCTAGAAAGACGTTTTCAAAAAATAGTAGCAGGTGAGCCAGATAATAAAACAGCAATAGAAGTTATTAGCGGTCTCAAAGAGATATTCGAAGAATATCATAATCTCAATATTTCTGATGATGCTATAAGTGAAGCTGTAGACCTTTCGGTAAGATATATAACAGATAGACAACTTCCTGATAAAGCTATTGATTTAGTAGATGAAGCATGTTCTCTTAAATCTATGAAATATAACTTTGATGAAAAAGAGATTACAAAAATAAAAGAAAAGATGGCAAAGAATTCTAAAAAAATAGAAGATGCTGTCATCTCTCAACAGTATAAAAAAGCAGTGATTTATAAGGAAACTCAGAAGAAATATGAAAAAGATATACAAGATCTAAAGAAGAAATTTTCTATTCCAAAAGATAAGCGATTCTGGGTAAAAGCTGAAGATATACATAGAGTTCTTTCTATCACCACAGGGATTCCTGTTGCAAATCTTTCAAAAAAAGAAATAGATAGACTCAAAAAACTCCCTGCTCAAATGAAAAAACAAATTATTGCACAAGATGATGCAATAACAGCTATTTCAAAATCTATCATAAGAAACAAGACAGGTATATGAGAACCACATAGACCTCTAGGAAGTTTTCTCTTTTTAGGTCCTACTTGAGTTTGAAAAACAGAGATAGTAAAAGTACTAGCAAGAGAATACTATGGAGACGAAGAAGCTCTGATAAAAATAGATATGTCTGAGTATTCTGATAAAACCGGAGCAAATAAACTCATAGGAGCATCAGCAGGATATGTAGGATACGAAGAAGGTGGTCTGCTTACAGAAAAAGTGCGTAAAAAACCATACTCTATCATTCTCTTTGATGAAATAGAAAAATGAGACATAGAAGTATACAACTTACTACTTCAAATACTCGAAGAATGAATTCTCACAGATAATAAAGGAAGAAAAGTAAACTTCAAAAATACAATTATAGTCATGACGTCAAATATATGACAAGAAGAATTTAGTGAAAAAGCTGCACAAATTGGATTTGAAACAAATAATTCTGAGGAACAAAAAATACTAAACGATTATGGTCTCGCAAAGCAAAAGGTTAAGGATTCTCTTACAGACTACTTTTCTCCAGAATTTGTAAACAGAATTGATAAAGTAATAGTCTTCAATCCACTTGATAAAAATGCTATCAAGAAAATTGTAAAACTTGGTCTCGAAAAATTTGCAAAACGAC
>CALHAQ010000096.1 GCA_937931775.1 uncultured Candidatus Altimarinota bacterium
TTATGTTAGAAGCATTAATTAAGACTTCTGTATTTGTGAGCTCTATTGAAGATGGTTTTGTAGAAAACAGTATATATACACAGTGAATTTTTGAAGATACCTATAATAATATCAATGAAGAAATCTTACTGGAAATTATATGAGAAAAAGCTTTTTCTAAGGTTAACTCATGTAAATTTGACTATATGATTATCACATTTCCATGGTTTAATTATGCCCTTAAAGAAGTAATTCTGATTTCAAAGTATATTAAAAAATATATTAATTCTGATTTAAAAACAATATACATATCAGAATTCCCAAAATTTTATGAAAACGAGATTCTTTCTTGTTTTCCTGAAGAATTTGATTATGTCATATCGTGATGACATAATCTTTCTCGTAAAGATATGTGAGATCCTATAATGAAGCAGATACTTTCTTATAGCAAGATTCAAAAAGGGGGAACATATAACTTTCCTGCGATCCAAAAAAATATTATTCCTAAAACTGATATGATAGAATATCAAATATCTCGAGGGTGTATTGTATATCCCAGATGTTTCTATTGTACTATATCGGATATTACAAGTGCTCCATTATATAGTCATGAGACTCTTATGTGAAATCTACAAATACTGCTTGAATCATGAATAAAGAAAATATATTTCATTGATGGTGAATTAAACTTTGATAATGCACTTTTTGAAAAAGTATTAGATTTTTTGATTAAAAATGATATAAAAATCACTTGGAGTTCTTATATACTTACAAAAAATCTGAGCCAGAATCTTATTGAAAAAATGTATGAATCTTGATGTAGGCATGTAAGGGTATGAATAGAATCAGCAACTCCCAATCGTATGAAAACTATTTCAAAAAACTTACAACTCCAAGAAGCGCTAGATATATGTAAAAAAATGCATAATGTAGGGATTATAGTGCAAGCTCATTTTATATATGGATTTAAATGAGAAACATCAAGAGAGTTAAAAACTACTATGGATTTTATTCAAGAAAATAAAGATGTATTTGATATAGTAGACTTTTTCTATTTAAAATTTCGTCCCAAAGTTTGAAGTTACCCATTTAATTTTCAGAAATTTGAACTTCCTTTTGTAAAAGATGATCAATATATGGATACAGATGGAAATCTTACTCATTTCACTCCTTGAGACGGATCTATTATAGATAAAAAGAGTTATTTATTCCAGTCCTTTCTAAAGCTTATTTGAAAACAGCATAAAGATGGATCACTGTGAACTGACCCTAGGAAGTTTTTCTTGGATCATATGTAAGGGCTAAATCACTATTCATCTCTTTATTGAATGTAGAATTTTGATTCTGACTACATAACTGACATCATTTCTTTAGAGATGAAGATATGAATAATTGATAATCTTCTTCATTTGAAAATACCTGTTGCTTCATACTATAAGATATAGTACAACTGCTAATTTCTATACTTCCATCTCTCTGTATAAAATATGACTTATTTAATAGAGGAATAAAGCAATATTTATAGGGGGAGGATTCTTGCTCTTCAATAAGAAGTTCAGGTGCCCGTGATATTTGATTGCGTTTTCAGGTGCTTGTTTTTAAAGTATTTCAAGACATAATAAATTCTATATTTTGGTTGTTTTCTTGGAGTTTATTTATGAGTTTGAGTATCTCTTCTTGATTGAGGTATTGGTTTTTATTTCAAAAAGCATTTATTGCCTCTATGAAGATGAAGTTGTGTGTATTTGGAATAGTATTATTATAAAGTTTTTCAAATTCTTCTATATGTTTCATATTAAATTTTCATATCACTGTGTTCCAATTCACACTTAAGTCATAACTTTTTATAATCTTTGTAAATTCAATAATTTTTGAAAATGCTCCAGGAAGATTTCTCCAACTATCATGTTTCTCATTAGGGAAGTCTAAAGAAAAGGTAAAGCTTTTCATTCATAGTTCTATAAGAGTAGTAAGTTTCTTGATATCTAATAAACTTCCATTTGTAGGGAAATCTAGAGTAATTTTATGTTCACTGCAGAGCCTGAGTATATTTACTATATCTTCGAATATAAGCAGTGGCTCTCATCATAATATTTCTATAGATTTATACTGAATATCTTCGTTAATAATACTATCTATTATAGTATATAAACTTTCAATGGTCTTTGAATTTACATTGTTTTCCTTCCAATCATCGCACATAGGGCATTGAGCATTACATCATATGTACTTTAAAAATATCTTATATTTTCTATATAAAGGTTGCTTTCATGACCTAATTTTAAGGAAATCTATAAGTTTTGTATTCATCTATTGATGTTTATAGTTAAATGGATGAGAAATACATTGTTGACAAGTTTTAGTCATATTTCATCATGGCTTTGATACCAAAAAATTTTGATAAGCTTGAAGGTCGCTGGATATCTTTTTTTTCGTTTGAAATATATTTGTAGCAGGGGATCATTTATAGCTTCAATATACGCAAGGTATTTTATGGAAATACATATCTCATTTCATGGAGATATCTACATAATTTCTTAAGAGTATTTTATGTTCTTTGATATCTATATTATTTTTTAATAAGCATTGTTTATACGTGGTTTCCAGAATGTTTCAGCTTGTACTTAAACGAATAGGAACATTTTCTATCCTCATGTATCACTCTACAATAAATGCTCCATCATGTGTTGTTTTTACATCTTTAAAATATTTTAAGAACATTGATAATGCCTTTCTCTCTTTCTGAAAGTCTATTGATAGTGTAAATTGTTTCTTGTTTTTTATTTTTTGAATTCATTGCATGACTTTGAGTATATCTGTGTATTTTCCTCATAGAGAATTTATAAAATAGATAAGACCAACATCAAGAGTATGAATAGTATCAATATACTCTTGTGTAATATTATCTTCTCAAGATATGAAAATATTTTTTACTCCTAGTGATTTTAAGTTGAGAATTATTTCATCTAAGTGATCAAAGCAACTTATATTATCTGATAAAAGTCATATTGTATCAGTTTTTAGTACTTTTAAAGTTTGTGATATTATTTTTGTAATTTCACCTGGATCATGGAATATTGTTTTACTCTTGTTGTTATGTCTTCCATAAAAACATCATACACAATTTCACTGACAACTATTTGATATTCTTAAAATGCATGCATTTACTTCTATTTCCATAATAAATACATAACTATTTAACGTTTAAGAGTTATCTGAGTAGTAGTCTTGTACTATGTATTCAGCAACGGGTATGATATCAGCATCTAAAGATAATTCACTTACTATAGATTGTATAGATGTTTCTAAATCTCCTTTATCTACTCTTATAAGTTTATCAAAATTGTTAAGTCACGCTTTTACATCATATCAGTCTGTAAGTAATGATTTACATTCAAAATACCTAATGACATCTGTGTCTATATCTTCACATGATGTTTTTCATGTATATAAGATATTAATAAGATCTTTAAAGTCATCTATTCCTGTTTTTATATTCTTTTCTGAAAACTCATTTATATAGTCAGTATTCAGTCCACCATCTTTAATGATATTTTGACATAATTCTGATAATTCAGTGACATAATCTCAGGTTTGAATTTTATCACATGCTGATATATCTTTACTTTGTAGATACTCGTACACATAGTATGTATTATCTTGAGATTTTCCTTCTATGAGTCTTGTTACTTCATCTTTTTGTATCTCTTCAATTAGTTCACTACTTTCTACTTCAGGAATAACTATAATAGCACCTTCTATTTCTACAGATTCTCCGTCTAATACATTAGTTTCTTCAGGTGTATTTGTATCAGTGTTGGTAGAGACTTGTGATCAGGTTGTCACTTGTGATGGGGGTATTTTTTTATTGTTTACTCATGAATTCATAAACACAAAGTATGCTAAAGCAATGTTTAACAGCAGTGAAAAGAAAAGGATGATTCATAGTGTATTTTTGTTCATTGAAATTGTTTTATCATATAACGCGCTAATTTTATTCTATTTTCCCATGAAGTAAAGATATTTCCTAACATAGTATTGAAAAAAAACGTATTTAGCTTAATATATAGTATCGTTTTGAGATAGAATTAGTGATATAAGAGATACTATGTTTAATAGAGACTATGAAAATGACCTGAAAAAAATGGCAGTATTTGAACAAAGTGATTTTAAATGTCTATTTATAGATGATAAGGTTTTTTATATCTTTATTAAAAATCGTAACGCTTTTCTTCCTCCGTATATTTTTTATGAAAAAGTAGATATAGATAAGATAAAAAATAGTCTTAATAATATTTCTTTCTTGTGAAATAGATTATGAACAATGAATAATGAGGAGAATGAGAAACTAAAAAAAATATTTATTAGTTATGATTTCAAAAAGACTTGAGGACTTACAAAAAATGTATTAAAGTATTGTAATAAAATAGAATCATTATCTCCAGAAAGTGACTTTTTATCTTATGAAAATATCACTCAAACTCAGATAGAAAATTTTTATACTCTCTATAAAAATTACTTTCAATGACAAGATATTATATACAAAGAAAGAGATTTTTTTGATTTTTTATTAGATACTTTTCGAGAAAACACATATATGTATAATGTATACATATGAAATAGTTTAGTATGATCTGTAATATGTATCAAATATCTAGATGGAATAGTCCCTATGTACTGATGATATAATAGAATGTTTGTAGAAAAGGGATTGAAATATTATGTTAATAAAAATATCATTGAGTATAGTAGTGGAACTACAGATGTACATAGAGTGATTTTTGGTAGTTGAATAGATCCTTGCTCTCGTAGCGATTCTTTACTACAGTTCAAACAAAAGTTTTGAGATATGTATTTTGTTTATAAAACATAAAATATGCTTTTAAGAATAGATGATGTTGATCTAGACTCATATACACAGGTTGAGAAAATTTTAAGATGACTTTCCGAAACCAGTTTTTCTATTTATCTCTGTATTATAGGGAAAAATTGGAAAGATATTGATATAGAACACTTAATGAATATTAGAAACAATATACATATTATGTATCATTGATTTTATCATGAAGAGTGAGAATTTCTTTCTGAAAAAAAGCAACAAATTATCAGCTTACAAGCATGAGAAGAAATGTGGAAAAAATTTGAAAATAATCAAAAAATATTTTGTCCTGCTTTTAATAATATGAATGGTGATACCTTAAATTTATTACAAGATTTTTCTTATACACATATCTCTATCGATTATAAGTGAGTAGAGAAGTATTATTTATATAATAGTGGTTTTGATATTATTACGACCAATGTCTTTTTAAATAAAAAGAATAAAGACGGTATATGGTTTACCGAGAAATGAGAGCATATACTTAAAGATGCTCAGTATATCAATGATATTGATATCCCTATTTGATTTGAGTTGCATCCACAGTATATTTCTTCTACTGATATAGAGAATATAATATGATTATTACTATGATACGAAGAAAAATATGCATAAAAATAAGGTAGATTTTTTCCTTTCTTTTCAGTTCTTAGAGAATAATACTTTATTTAATGATTTTTATAATAATTATATTTCTATAGAGAATATAGAAAATATATGATGTAATTATAAACAAAAAACTATCGATAGTATAAATTCTAGCATTCATGAATATATAGTTTGAAATAAACTTACTCAAGTATGACTCTTGTTTTCCGGTTGAATAGATTCTCTTATCATTCTCCACTATCTTAGAATTCAATTTCCAGATATTGATATATATACCTTTACTCTTCACTGAAAAGAGGCTTCTGATCAATGGAATACCATGGTATGAGAGCTAAAAAATATATATAATATTCACCATCAAGATTTTATTTTTCCTAATACACTTGATAGTATTATAGATATTTTAAAACATCATTATTCATCTGGATATGAGTTAAAATGAGATGAAGGACTTATATATTATGATTATTTATTTCAAAAAATATCTAATAAATACCCAAATCTTTCATGTCTTTCGGGAGACGGAGCAGATATTATTTTTGGTGGGCTTTCTCTTTATAAACTCTCATTTTTTGAGAGAGAAGAAAATAGAGAGCGAAATTTCTCCTCAATATATGAAGAACAGTATTTTGAAGAAAAAAGATCTCGATTCGAAAAGGATTTTTTTTATAAATATTGAGAATATTTCGGAGGTAAATTCCTGTGAAATAATTGGGGGAAAACTCGAAATATATTTTTCAAATACTTTGAGAAATTTAAAAACACTTCTTGAACACCATTGAAAAAACAAATTATTTTTAATATATGTTTCTGGCTTTCCCATAGGCAAAAGTTTATATTTGATAGTGCCGATAATCATGACTGTAAAGTGTTTTCTCCTTTTTTAGACAGAAAGTTTATTTCTAAAATTTTAGCACTATGAATTCCTGATGAATACCTTCTTAGTGAGTTTCAGGGAAAAATCATATTGAAAGAAATATATGATGATATTCGCTTAAAATCTTTCAGCAAAGATTTTTTGCTTGTTTCTTCCTCTGAAATTGATTTCAAATTAATATTTCAAAATTCGAGTAGAAATATTTTAAAATTTGCTTTATTCTTACAAAATAAAGATTTAATATCTAAAGAACATGCCTGCTTAGTAGTGTATTTTATGAAATATTCACATTGGTATGAGAATAGAGTGAGGATTTATTTACTCATTAGTTTATATTGTTTTATCACTTCAGACATATAGTTATTTATGGCATCTTTACATGAGGAATTACATTTATTGCACCCTTTTGTAAGTGCCTGTTTTGTGAATATTTGATGATCTGTAATTTTTTTATAATCAAGATGGCATGGACTTATTCAAACTAAACCATTATTAGAAATATGATAATGAATGTTCCTCATAGGAACATAGCAAATATTTCACTTAGTTCATGTTCATTCTTTTTGAGAAAAACCCTGTTTTATGATTTTTATTTTGGGATTTTTATTTGAAAGCTCATCAAGAGTATCATTAATCTGTTCCTTTTGGAAGGTACTTAAAAAATATTCCTTACTCTTTCCTCAGTTATCTTCTATACATATAAAATCATGTATATTTGGGAAAGAATATTCATATAGTTTTTGAAATCTATCAATCTGCATAATATTAAAACTTCACACAACAGTGTTCCATTTTACAGGAATTTTCTTTTGCTGTATATAGTTCGTGAAGTATATGATTTTCTCAAATGTAGATTTTAGATTTCTCCATTTATTATGAGTAGTATTAGGAAAATCAAGTGAAAAATTAAACCTATTAAGTCATGCATTTATAAGAAGATTAATTTTTTCTTGGTTTAATAGACTAGCGTTGCTAACAAAATCAAATTCTATATTTTTTTTTGTTCATTCTTGAATTATACTTAATAGATCATTAAATATAAGTAGAGGCTCCCCTCAAAATATGTATATCATTTTCTTTTCTACTCTTTCTTTTTGAATTATTTGAAATGTTTCATGTAGAGCGGATTTAAGTTTTGTTAAGTTATTATTTTTGATTTTCCAATCATCACACATAGGGCATCTTGCATTACATCAAACTCATTTAATATGAATTTTATATACCTTCTTGATAGGTGTATTTCATCATATTACAGAAAAATAATCCTGTATATCTTCAAGTTTTTCTTTGGATAATAAAGAGGAATCTGTTTTCATTATACTAGAGAGATAAGTTTATAATTTAAATCTATATTTCATTCATCACATCATGAACAATAGGGAGTTGTAGATTTGTCTTTTATCACCGTTTCAATGAATTTTTGATTTTTAGGCTCTTGAAAAATTTCTTGAAGTCATTGTTTCTCAATATTTCAGTATCTATGTACAGGTATAAAATCATCTGTAATATAGCAACAAGGAATTACTTCTCCATCTACGTTGATTACAATTCATTCCTCAGGCTTATGACAGGTACTTTTTTTCTTTGTATTGGGATGATATCTTGAATATTTCTTGTCTCCAGGGAGTAGATCTCACCATTTCTGATCTTTTATAAGTACGGTCTTATATCTGAGATAATCTACTCATAGTGTTCGTGCTAACTCTTCTACAAGTCCTACTTGGTGCTGATTATGTGACATGATAATAAACTGGAGCTCAATATCTGGTCCAGCTCTGAGCTTCTTTTTTAGCTTTACCATTTGTTTTGTGTGTAGGAGAACTTCTTTTATATTTCCTCAGATTCTAAATTTTTCATATACTTCTTGAGTTGTTCCATCAACAGATATAGAGAGATAATCAAGTCATCATTTTATAAGTTCAAGAGATTTTCTTGCAGTCAGATATGTCCCATTAGTAGCTATTTTTACATTTTTGATATGAGATTTTTTTGCATACAGCACCATCTCTCATATATCAGGATGCATAAGAGGTTCTCCATAATTATAGAGACTAATAGTCTTTGTCTCAGGATGAGGGATTTCTTGTACTATTTTTTTAAATACTTTTAAAGACATAAATCTTTTTTCTCTTCCATCTTGATGTGAATAACAAGTTGTACACTTCAAATTACATACATTTGTTACTTCAATCATGATATCATTTGGGAATGTTTTCGACATAATTATTTTTTTGAATTCTTACAACAATATGTACATATATCTAGTGGAAATTTATTCTCAATGAGAGAAATCATAGATCTATAAGCTGTATCATTTAGAGCTTCCTGAAAAGAAGAATCTTTGATATTAGTATAAGAGTTTTTTATAAATTCGCATATTGAAAGCTCTCCTAATTCATTGATCCTATATTGTCGTGATATTTGCTTACAGTATATTTCTCATCCGAATATACCAGTTGGTTCAAAACTGACCCTGGTTTTATTTTGTATCTTTCTTAGGAGTGCAAATTTTTGGAGAAAGTATGCTCTTCGGTCAATTTTTTCTTGTGATATTTCACCAGCCTTAGCTATTTCTAGTTCTGGAATTTTTTTCTGAGATTCTAGAATATCTCTATCATCAAATCACATACAATAAATGAGCTTATGATCTGTAACTCATAAGCTATCCAGGGTTTTATATATTTTTACCAAGTCTTTATCAGGCATATCAATAATAACGGTAGAAACATGAATATCTTTAGATTTTTGTAGGAGTGGTATGACTTCTATGATTTTATCAAATAGTCATTTTTCTCCTCTGGAGTCATCATGTACTTTCCCATATCCATCTATACTAATATTTATTTGAGTGAGATGTTTATAATTAATGAGATCTTTATAAAATGCTTTTAGTAGGGATCCATTGGTAGTAATTTCAAATGTAATATTCCTTTCTCCTAAAGCTATAAATATATTTCGTATGTTTTTGAAAAGAAGCGTTTCTCATCATAAAAATGATACATGAGAGTTTTCAGGGAGGTTATTAATAATTTTATAGATATCATCCTCAGAGAGTTCTTTCTTTTGATCATATCTGCGTTCTTGTTGGCTACAAAAAGAGCAGTCTAAATTACATTTTAGACTGAGTTCCCAGTTTATAATTACTCTTTTATGCATACATGTTTTTACTTTTAAATGATCAGCACATGAGCATACACTCAGGACATTCTCATGAGAGTATCTCATTTCGCTGCTTTTTTATTTGTTCTCACTCCCATACCTGATCTATAGAATTTTCTTTTATTGATCAGACAGATTTCATAAGTATACATCAATAGGTTTTTCCATCAGGCATGATTGTGACACTATTTTTTGCAACCTGACAGGCTTTTTTAGCTTCTCCTAATCAGTTTCTAAGGTATTCTGGAATAGCATTAAAGAAATTGGGGTTAATATAGAAACTTTGCTTTTCTATATATCTATTTTTGACAATTTGTTTCTCAATTTCATTAATCTCTTCATTAGTAAAATCAGAATGTATATCTCATCATTGATTAGTGTAATTTGTCATATTTTCTACTGGCTTGAAAGAGAAGAAAACTCCTAGCTTGTTAGCGAGTTTTCCTATGTATATGATATCCTTATGGTTTTGTTTTGTGATAGTTAGCTTGAGTTCTATATGTTGATCTGGGAATACTTTTTTTATTTTTTGTATTGTTTTTATACTTCTTTGAAAACTTCAACTTTGTCATCTTTGCATATCATGATTGATTTGATTCCCATCCAGGCTTATATTTATTTTTCTGAGTGATTTACCTTGTTTTTTCCAATGCAGTAATACTTGTAAGAGTCTTTTAGGGAGTGTTCCATTGGTACTAATAGAGTGAATACTTCCAGGTACAAGGCTGTCTACAAGATCCATAACTTCTTCTAAGTTTTCTATAAGCATTGGTTCTCATCAACTAATTGCTACATCAAAGAAATCACCATGATGTTTATAACTCTCTTGGATGATATCTGAAGAAAACAGATTCTTAACTTCCTCTAAAGATAATCTAGAAAGGTAAGGGTTATTCCATATATCGCAATGATGACAGCTCAAATTACATTTATAAGTTGTGATCCAGTTTATACTTTGTATGTAGTTCATTATTGAGTCTAAGAATAGCTATCGTATATAGTATATATACTACGAAATATTTATAAAAATACTATTTTTTAGTACTTATTATTTTCAGATTTTTTATAAAATTATTGATTTGTGTTTTACAAGTGAGTTCCTACAATTGAGTATATTGATTTACTCTTTTTCAGATACCATGTGGACACCTCGAAAATTTCATATAGAACTCACGAATGCTTGTGCTGCTCGTTGCCCTTTTTGTGCGAGAACTCAAAAGATATGATCAGCACAACATTTGGAACTTTCACTAAAAGAGATTAAAAAATTTTTTACTCCAGAGTTACTTTTACAGACAGATGTTATTAATCTTTGTGGGACTTATGGAGATCCTATTTATACAAAAGATTTTTTAGATATTGTTACATATTTTCATTTATATGATGTACAAATTTATATCAGTACAAATTGATATAATAATCAAATAGATTTCTGGGAGCTGCTTTGATCTATGAAAAACCTTACGATTATATTTGGAATAGATGGAACGACTCAAGAGACTCATTGACAACATAGGGTGGGGACACAAT
>CALHAQ010000097.1 GCA_937931775.1 uncultured Candidatus Altimarinota bacterium
CTGTAAAACCAGAGTTTCATCCCTTCATGCATTTTGAACTATTTGTTTCAGAGGATACGACAAAGACTCTCTCACTATTTCTGCTCATACATTTCTATCCTCACTTCCTAAATCGGCTCACTCAAGTATTTTTGAAGCTCGCAAGAGAGCAATACCTCCACCAGCGACAACTCACTCAGATACTGCAGCCCTTGTAGCGTTAAGAGCATCTTCTATTCGTAGCTTTTTTTCCTTCATTTCAACTTCACTCGCTGCTCAAACCTTGATAACTGCAACTCAGCCAGCAAGCTTTGCAATCCTTTCAGAAAGTTTTTCCTTATCATAAGTACTTTCACTATGAGCATATTGATGCTTTAATTCATTGACTCGAGATGTAATATCTTCACTATCACCAGCTCATGAAATAATAGTAGTAGTGTCTTGAGTAGAAACAATACTCTTAGCACTTCATAGATGATCCATACCCGCAGTTTCAACTTTCATTCCAAGCTCTCCAGCTATAACAGTAGCTCCTGTAAGTATAGCAATATCTCTGAGCATCTCTTTCTTCTTTTCTCAAAATCATGGAGCCTTTATACCAAGTACATTGAGCACTCATTTAAGTTTATTAAGGATAATAGTAGTAAGAGCTTCTCCATCTATATCTTCTGCGATTATTACAAGATCTTTCTTACCATTATTTACAAGAACCTCTAACAGAGGAAGCAAATTCTTCATGTTAGAAATCTTTCCGTCTGTGATGAGCAAAGGAGCATCATGAATCTCTGCAATCATTTTATCAGTATTAGATACCATATATGGACTCATATATCCATTTTCAAATTGCATACCTTCCGTTATTTCTACTTCCATTTCAAATGTTTGACCTTCTTCAACAGAAATAACCCCGTCATTTCCAACTTTCTCCATAGCTTCTGCAATAATCTCTCCTACCTTCTCATCCTGAGCAGAAATAGTTGCTACCTGAGATACTTCTTGCTTGCTACTTATTTGTACTGCATTTTTTTCTAATTCTAGCAACACTAAATCACCAGCCTGTTTCATACCATTCTTGAGTTCAACAGCATTTACTCAGGACTTAATATTCTTCATTCATTCTTTCGCAAGAGCATAAGTAAGAAGAGTAGCTGTAGTTGTACCATCTCAGGCTAGAGTATTTGTTCTATCTGCAGCTTGTTTTACCAGTTCAGCTCACATATTTTCAAATTTATCTTCGAGTTCTATTTCTTTTGCGATAGTAGCTCCATCATTAGTAATCTGTGGGGCACCAAAACCTCGATCAAAAACAACGTTTCTTCCTTTTGGTCACATTGTCACTGTAACAGTTTTTGCTACCTGTTCTATCCCTGAAAACATAGATGCCCTCGCATCTTCACTATATTTAATTTGCTTTGCCATAGATGTATTTAGTTATATATTTATCCTTGTATTGTATCTCAAACAGCTTTACTCTCTATTTCTATGCGAGATCATGCAGGAAGTTCTACAACAGAAAGTCCGAATCTTGCTGGATAATCATATCATTGAAAATATTTTTTATATGCTGCATTCATTCCTTCATAATCCTGCATTGTTGTAAGGAAAATTCTTACTTTAATAAGATTATTTAAATTCCATCACACTTTCTCAAGTTCTTTGACTATACAATCCAGAGCGTATGTAGTCTGCTCTTCAATACTGTCTCATATTCATATATTTCCTCAAATCTCCATCTCATATTTACAATCATGCAATATAGCAGAAGATATTGGGAAATTTTCATTTCTTCAAAATATTTTTTTCATGATCTTATTTTACAATTGCTAAAATATATTCTATCGCTACAACTTTAAATTCTTCACTTCAAACCTTTACTTCATCACCAGAGTATTGACCAGCAAGCACTTTATCTCAAGGAGAAACTCCAGACATATCAATATCACCTTTTCCAGGCCCGATAGCAACTACCTCATATATAAATGGTCGTTCTTTACTTGCATTATCTGGTATATAAATACCCGAAGAAGTTATACTGTCTTGCTCAACGGCTCTGAGTACAACTCTATCGAAAAGTGGCTCTATATGCATATTCGTTTGCGATTTAATAAATAAAAATATACTACTAGTATACAAACACTGAGTATTTTTCAAGCTATTTTTTTATATACACTCGAGCAAATTATTATGAATAAAGAAAAGAAATATTCTCCTCAAAGACTCAGAGATTATGCTCTCTGGTATTATTTTAGATATTATCCAAGTGATGCTCGTTTATTAAGGAAACTGCAAGAAAAAGGAAGAGAAGAAGATGCAGAGAAAATTTACCAAGATCTAAAACATCTTTTCACAGAAGACCAGATTATAGCTTCAAAAATAGACAACTATATTTTCCGAAATAAAAACTACAGGTACATCAGACAAAAAATGAGAGAAAAACTCTTTCCACGAGAAAAAGTAGAGTCCTATCTAGAGAAATATATAAATTCAGGAGAAAGTCTTCTCACAGAAGGTTTCCTCAGACGTAAAATAGAAATTCTTATCTCAAAAGGGAAGAGTAAATACTATATATTTCAAAAACTTTGAGAAACTAAACAGGATAGAGAAGTACTTGAAACATTACTCAATGAATATTTTTCAAACTGAGAATCAGAAAATATCCTCAGAGAATATGAAAAAATAAAACATAAATACGATAAGCAAAAAATCATTCAGAAACTACTTTCTAAATGATTTAAGTATGATGAGGTAAAAATTGCCTTGAAGTTATAAACTCTTTTCTTCTATTTCTTCAAGTATTCGAGAAATGAACTCATCAGATTTTTCTACTGTTTGTTCTTTAGTTTTATAGTTTCTCACAGCAACTGATCATGATTTTGCTTCTTCTTCTCCTATAACAAGAATATAGTTTATATGCATTTTTTCAGCATTTCGGACTTTCTTATTCAGACTATCACTACTATCATCAAAACTTACATGGATTCAGAGAGATTTCATTTTTTTATAAATTTCATCCGAGTAGTCATTAAATTTATCAGCAACAGGAACAAGCACTACTTGTCTTGGAGCCATCCATAGTGGGAAAGTACCAGCAAAGTGTTCTATAAACACTCACATTCATCGCTCGAGAGAACCAGCTATGGCTCTATGAATCACTACTGGTCGTTCTTTTTCTCCTTTATCATTTGTAAACGAGAGATCAAATCTCTCTGGCTGATTAAAATCTACTTGTATCGTAGCAAGTTGCCACTCACGTCCTATTGCATCTTTAAACATAAAGTCGAGCTTAGGCCCATAAAATGCTGCTTCTCACTCTATACGTTTATATGGAAGTTCATTTTCTTTCGATGCCTGTTCAAGAGCCTTCTCAGATATTTCCCAAGCCTCGTCGGATCAAAGATATTTAGAGCTATCATCGTCTCGAACCGAAAGAGAAACCCAATAATCAGCAGTAAGTCCAAGTGTCGTATAAAATTCTTTAACAATATCAGTAATAGCCTTCACTTCATCCTTCACCTGATCTATCCTACAAAAAAGATGTCCATCATCTTGAGTAATAGATCGAACACGAGTCAAACCAGAGAGTTGTCCTGATTTTTCATCTCTATAAATAGTTGCTGGTTCGAAATATCTTACTGGCATATCTCTATAAGAAAATTGATTATCAGCGAATATCTGCATATGGTGGGGACAATTCATCGGTTTCATAATAAAAGCATCTTCTTTCCCTTGTACTCTAAAAAGTTCATCTCAAAACTTTGCAGCATGGCCAGAAGTTTCATATAATACTTCTTTTGCTATATGAGGAGTCCATACTCTATCATATCATCTTGTCTTATGGAGATCCCAAAGATAATCCTCAATAGCCTTACGAATTATCATACCAGCGGGTTGCATAAGAGGAAGTCCAGGACCAATAAGTTCTGATACAGAAAAAAGTTTGAGTTTAGCTCAGATAATTCTGTGATCTCTTTTCTTTGCTTCTTCTAACATTTTTAAATGAACTCATAATTCATCCTTAT
Organism: uncultured Candidatus Altimarinota bacterium; assembly: GCA_937931775.1. Taxonomy (GTDB): domain Bacteria; phylum Patescibacteriota; class Gracilibacteria; order BD1-5; family UBA6164; genus JAACSU01. The sequence goes on from CALHAQ010000097.1 coordinate 3,999, forward strand.
TATTAAATGCGTAAGCATAGATACGCGTAAGTTGCCTATTATCAGCATTTCACATCCAGTATGCACCAGCTACTCTTGCAAGTTTAAAGCTATTTGCATCAAGAAATCTAGTATTCTCTACATGAGGACCAGTACACATATCTATAAATTTAAGGTTTTTTACTTGATCTCAATCTAGTTCTTCAAATGATTCTAAATTATTGTTTATTAAAAATTCTTGAATTCTAGAATAGTATTCTGAATTCTTTCATTTAGAAGTATTAATATAGAAACTAATTTTATCTGATATTTTTTCTTCATTTTTAAAATCTCAAGATTCAAGTTTATCTATTATTGCAGTTTTAAATTCCTCTCACATTTCAGTTAATATTTTTCTAGCTATATCATAATCAACTTCAAATCTTTTAAAATCTTGTCATTGAGAGATTATCTTTTTCATTGATTTTTCAATTTTTTTCAGATCTTGTTCAGTGATTACATTTTCTCCGAAATCAAAATCGTAATAAA
>CALHAQ010000098.1 GCA_937931775.1 uncultured Candidatus Altimarinota bacterium
AAAAAAGAAAGAGAACTTAAAAAGCTCAAGAAACATTCAGAAAAGATCCAAAGTGATTTGGAAAAACTTAAAGAATGACAGGTTCAAGAACAATTTGATCTTGCAGGGAAAATTAGCTATTATGAAGGTATAGAAGCCGTTGGAAACCTCATAGAAGAGACGTTAGACGAACCAAGCAAAGAACAGCTCTGCTTTGGACTCAATGAATACCATACAAAGATTCATAGTGATGACTGGGGAGATTATACACAAGATAGGGTAAATAAAGGTATTTTTGTGAGGAGTATTCAGCCAGATATAGAGGCTGCCATAGAGTATGCAGGAAGAGATAAGAAAGAACTCAGAGAGACAAAACTTATACCTCATAAAGATTTTCCAGCTCACTGTGAAATAAATATTATGTGAGATATGGTAGCTCTATTTACTACAAAGTGAGATAAACCATCAGGTATGAAAATGTATAATAAACATATGGCAGAGACCTTGCGAAGCTTATTCAATCTCGCTTGGGAAAAAACAGAAAAGAAAAAAGAAGACTCATAAGTCTTCTTTTTTGATGTATTTATAGTGTTGTTTTTTTTAGACAACCTCTAGGTGTTTTTTATATGACAACAGAAAAATGATACAGTTTTTGTCTATTTTAAAGTATAATATATATTTTTTTAAAATATATATAATAAATTAATAAATAAATATGTAAAGTATTAATAGATTACTTATTAATAATTATACATATGTGAAGATCAAATTCGAAAGGTAATTTATCTGAAAGTGTGACAGATTTTGAAGCATTAAGGTCTGAGAAACTTAAAGAGTGTGAAAAGTTTATAGCAAGACTTAAACAAGAAGAGCCAGTTGCTGATAAAGCCCAAATTATTATTATAGGAACTGGTTGAACTTTTCAATCTGCAGAAATGGACGATGGAAAGATGGCTCCAGAGTGAAAACTTTCAGAAAGCCTTAAGGCACTTCAGCTTCCATCTGATGAGAGAATAGAAATGTACGATGGGCAGAATGAAAGTAGGCTACTAGAGTTATTTAAAGCTGACTCTGCGAATATGGGAGTCACTGAATGGTCGATACTGTGAGAAGTATCAGCAAAAATAATGAAAGAGATACCAAATCATGTTGATGGAATAATAATAACTCACTGAACGGATACTATGGCAAGAGGAGCATCTTATCTCTCATATATGCTCCAAAATCCTCCAAAACCCATTATAGTAACGGGTTCTCAGAGGCCTGCAAGAAAAAAATGATCTGATGCAAAGGAAAAAATGGAGCACTGTATATGGGCTATACAAAAGGCAAAGGAGTATGGTATGGCAGAAGTATCTCTTCTTTGTGGAACGACTCTAACCAGAGGAACATGGGCTCAAAAGGTATGAGATGAAACTGATAATGCTTTTACATCATATAATGAGCCTAGATGAGAGTCAATTGTAAGCCATGTGACTAGAGAAGGATGAGCAATTATTTTTCCTCAACTCCTTGATTTTTCTGTTGCAGAATGAAGTAGAAGGTTTCTTCCGCATGCAAGAAAATACAATCCAAATAAACCATTTATAGTAAATACAAACCTGACACACGATGCTGATACTTTGTTCATTCAAACAACTGATATAAGCGATACTCTTTTACGACATATTATACAACCTACCAATGTATGAGTATTTGAACTTCTGTGAAGTGCTACAGCAAATGATAAGATAGTTGATACCATTGAAGAATTTAGTAATAGGGGGAAGATAGTACTTTTTCGTTCTCCATTTCATGATTCATCTCTTAGAGCATGACACTATAGTGCTTGAGCTAAAGTATCTAAAATGAATGTTCCAATTCTTAATACAAGTCCAGATTCACTCAGAGCAAAGGTAAACTTTGTTGCTCATAAAATAGGGCTTCATGGCAAATGAGAAGACAGTGATATATGAAAGGTATTTGATCCTCAAACAGTCCAAGATTTTGGTGAACTTATGGCTACAAATATGGTATGAGAATTAGTTGAGTAGTTTTACTTTAAAAAACTCTCCTACAAGGAGAGTTTTTTAAAGGTTTTTATATTTAATTATGCTCTATTCTTTCTCATAAAGAATATCCCACTTGTAAGCAGTATTGCTATGAGAGCCATGAATATATAGAGCTCTGGACCCGTTTTTACTTTGGTCATCTCTGAGAGATCTCATTGTACCGTTTCTCCTGAAGCTGTTTTCCCAATTGCTTTGATAGCAAAATCTTCATATTTGATTTCGTCTCCAGTTATTTCTATTTCGTATCTGGCTTCAGTTGTGTTTTCTATAAGTGTTACTTTATTTTCTTCTATTTTTTTATAGATATTATAACTCTCAGCATCCTCTAGATCTTTCCAAGTAAGGATAGATTTAGTCTTGAGTTCTGTCACTTGTATATCTACAATAGTAAGATCAAGCTCTGTTTCTTCCATTTTATTATCATCGATAATTTCTATTATTTCCTGTCCTACTACTACAGGTTCCTCTCAACCTGCTTCTAGTTCAGGAGCTGGTATCACAGTAAGGGTTTCTACTCCTCTTTCTTGTGTTTCATGAGCAAATTCATCTCTGAGTATAGCATCTACCGGATATTCACCTGCTTCACTAGGGGCAAGGGCAGTAGCTCTATATATACCATCTTTTGTTTCTTCTAGTGTAGTGATTATATCATTTATGATTATCTGAACTTCTCTGAGTCATACATTAGAAACAAGTTCCATAGATATTTCAGATCCAGCTTCTATTTCCCCAGTTGGAGTGATAGTAAGTTTTTTAAATTCAGGAGCATTAGAATTTATTTTTATATCTACTGCATCGGATTCTCAAATTACTTCATTATCGGCATTAAGCACAAATGCTTGAAGTGAATTTGCTCATTGTTGTAATCCTTCTACTTCCTTTTCGAACACTCCATCGGCATTACTGGTAGTGAAGTATTCTTGAGCATTATTTACCATGATTCTCACCTGATGATTTTTTTGTGTTGTTCCAGATATAGTGATATTATTTTTCCCGAGAGTAACTCCATTTTCAGGAGAAAGTACAAGTATTTCTAAATCTTGGAGTACTTCTTCTGCAGAAATATCTACCTGAGCTACTCAGAGTATATTTTCATCATTAAGATCGTATACATATATATCTTGAGTTCAGGTATTTTTAAATTTTACAGCATTTTCAAATTTTACAGATCCTTCATTTGCAGTAGTGAAACTATAGCTGTTTTCAGCAAGGTCAGATGGAAATTCTGCTTGTTGATCGCTTTCAGAAAATACAAGAATTTCTCAAGTATAATCTGTAATTATCTCATTATTTTTATCTACTGCTGATATAGTAATATCAAGAGCTTCTCCGACTTTTGCTTCTGGCATACCAAGAACTACTTCAAAGTGATCCAATACCCCAGCTGCATAACTAGGAAGAAAAGCTCAAAGAGAAAAGAGAAACACGAATATTTTTATGTATCATTTCATAGATCAGTATTTGTTAATAAAATAGCTTTTGTTAAAAACTCGTAAATTTCGTTCATATTACTCGCAAAACACACCTTTCTCAAGATAAAAGTCAAATACAACTTTACTTTT
>CALHAQ010000099.1 GCA_937931775.1 uncultured Candidatus Altimarinota bacterium
AAGAGTCTCCAACTCATGGCTATGATGGAAGAAGAAGGATCAGTTTCACTGATCCCAAAAAACAGAGCAAACGCTACAGACTATACAGACAGATTTCCTAAAGTCTATGGAAGAAAACTCTGAATCCTCACTCAAACTACAACGAATACTCCTATCCAACAACTCTCAGCCTATGACTCTACTGCTTTTGATGTAGTCACTGAAACTGGAAGCTTTGTTGCAAATATAAGTGATGAAGAAAAGTTAGAAGGAACAGGAGCTATTCTTCGAGCATCTAACTCAAAGAATTCGTGTAAGAGATTGAAACAAACAGGATGAGGATGAGAAAGTGGAATCTATACTATTTCCCCTTCATGAGTAGATATACGAGTTTACTGTGACATGGAAACAGATGGATGAGGGTGGACATTTATAGGACATATGAATGATTCCGACCTATCAAATTTATTTTCTTTCACTACTGATGTTTGAACATACTTATCTAGTAGAAAAGATAACAATACAACATATACCATTAGTTCTGTGAACATGAACCATACTGAGATGATGGTTACGGTTGATACTTTTGATCCTATAGAAGCAGAAAGTAATAACAAAGTAGCATTTTATAAATATGCTATTTGAACAAATAATTTCTACACATGACCCATTTCTTGCGATAGTACAACTGATGTATTTTCTTATAAATTGAAAGCATTATGATCCTATACTTCTTGATGAATGTGGTCTTGTTCAGGAACTTTTTGGTCTCCTTGAACTACTATTAATGCAGCAATGACAAGATTAGTAACAACAGGGGTATTTTGGGGAAATGGTATGTGAGGAGATAATACTGCAAGTCATGATGGATGGTGGTATGTAAGATAGTTATTCTATCTCTCATACTTCTTTTGTAACTCTTCGAGTCATATATCATATACGACTGGTCTTCCATGTGGACAGGTAGCGCTATAGTCAAGACTCGCATCTGTGAGGAGTTTATTCATTTCGAATATAGTAAGTGGGTCCCCAAACTTTACAGCTGATCTACAGGCTGCATAGGCCCATATTTTGTGCCGTACTTCTTCGAATCACATTGATCATACTCCAGAGATATCACTCAAAATATTTTGAAATACTTTCTCAATATTTTGTTTAGCCATAAAATCAGGCACTGCTTGGATTATGATGTTTCCCTGTGATAGTACATCTATCTCAAAACCCATGTCGGTGAAGTATTGCGAATAAGTAGACAAAACTTCTTGTTCTGAAGAAGTAAGATGTAAACCTATGTCTCATAAGAGTTGTTGCACCTTAGGACTATAAGCTTTTGATGAGAGTTTTTCATATATAACTCTCTCAGCCAGAGCATGTTGATCAAGAATTTGCACTCACTGAGATGTTTGCAAAAGAATATATGAGTTATGAATCTGTCCAATAATACGTCCAAGAGGGGTATCGTGTAGGTCTCCTATTTGTGGAAGATCGGAAGATGGAGATGATTGTTTCCATCATCCTTTCATTACCTCTTTATTAAAGTCTATTCCTGATTGAGCAGGATTTGAATCTGTATTTTTATAAGGGGAATAGTTTTTAAATTTTGTACCAGATCCAGTATAGTATTGAGCTGACTCTGTATTTCTTGTCCCTCAATCTACACCTCATACAATTTTCTCCTGAGGGGAATTGAGGTGAGGTTTATTCACAAGACTTACTCTTTCAAGTTGGTCCTTAATTCCATGGAACACACTTCGAAATATGGCAGCTTCTCCTGCAAATCTGACTTCCATTTTTCTTGGGTGTACATTGACGTCAACTTGAGTTGGATCTACATCTATGAATAATACGTATCATGGATAACTTCCATGAGCTATAAATCTATTATAGGCATCACTCACAGCTTTAAAGATCATAGGAGAAGATATTACTCTTTTATTTACAAAGAGGGCCTGACGAGTCTTATTTTGAAAAGAAACTTTTGGGTCAGTAATATATCATGATATCTGCACTCCAGAAAATTCATGGGAAACTTCAATCATATTATCAGAAAATGTATCTCCATATATATCGTATATTCTTGACTGTAAACCCTGATTTTGAGGAAAACTCAGGGTGTTTTTATCATTGTGTTCAAGTGAAAATCATATCTCAGGATACGCAAGGGCCATTTTTTGTATGAACTCCTGTATTTTAAGATATTCGGTGCGTGGTTTTTTAAGATATGCCAGTCTTGCTGGAGTATTGAAAAATAATTTTTCCACAAGAACCGTTGTTCCTACATTATGAGCTATATCTGATTCAGTAAAATCCTCTCATCATGAAGTACATATACTTTTCCCTGTTGGGCAAGTACATGTTTTTGAACAAATAGAAAACTCACTCACCGAAGAAATACTCGCAAGGGCTTCTCAACGAAAACCGAAAGTCATGACCTTATACAAATCATCGAGAGATGTTATTTTTGAGGTGGAGTATTTTTCTAGAGCGCTTCGAAGCTCCTCTGCTGGAATTCCTAACCCATTATCGCGGATTTCGATAAGATCTATCCCCCCATTTTCAATCCTCACTCTCACAAAAGTTGCTCCTGCATCAATTGAGTTTTCAACGAGTTCTTTTACTACTGAAACTGGTCTTTCTACTACCTCACCTGCAGCTATTTGATTAGCAAGTTGCTTCGGGAGAGTTATAATCTTGTTTGGCATAAAATTTCTCTAGAAAGTATATGCGAGAAATAGTAATGAAAATATGTCTTCGAGCAAAAAATAAGCCTACTTTTCAGTAGGCTCCGTATCTCTATCGTTTTCTTCTCATGCGAGATAATCAAATATTTTATCTTTTATCACAAACGGCACCTGAGAGTATACCATCACCAGTTGTTTCATTTTCCAATAATAGTCCGCTAACTCCACTCCTACTGCAAGTATTTTAAATACTCTCAGAAGCACAAGAGTAAGTAGTGTCCCAATTATAACAAGAAAAAAAGTTAATACGAGATAGAGAAGTTCGAGGATAGAGATTTCTATCATAATGAGTGTTTTTTAGATACTATCTATGCTACTATTTATATCAAGACTCATCGATTTTACAACTTTTTGTATGTTTTCTTGTCCTTCAAGAGTCTTTATGACTTCCTTGTTTTCAAACACAACCAGTGTTTCTCTATCATAGACTTCATAGGCCTTAAGATTTATATCTTTCATAGACATGTCTGCAAGTTTCAGTGCAATATTTTGAGAGAATGCTTTTGCTGAAAGTACCGGAAGAGCATAAAGCATTTCTTTAAAAAAGTCTGATTCAGGATCGGTAAATATAACTATGACCTTATGTGGAAATTCCTTCTTCTTTCCAGTCTGAGAATCAATACCTGATGTAGGGAGCGATTTTTCAATAAATTTTTCTAGCTGAGAGACTTCACGCAAGGTAAATCCCGAATCAGCTAGTTTTGATGCGCCGTATGTAGCAACATCTTTTGATATTGTAGATGCTTTCTCTTTGAGCTTCAGAGCTTCATCTCTGAGTGTTTTTAAATCCATAATTTTTATATGAAATAATATACGTATATATAATATCATATTTCCTAAGAAAAATACAGAAAAAAGTTTGTCTTTTTCATGTTTTTTTATATGATATGCCCGATTTTAGTAATAATTATGCAAACATGACAAATGTAGATATAGTAAGAAAGGCTCAAAATGCATTCTTACAGTCAGGAAGACCTGATATAAAAACAGGTATGGAGGTAGAGGTATACCAAATAATTAAAGAAGGGAATAAACAAAGAATCCAAAGATTTAAAGGTATTGTAATAAAAATAGCTGGGAAATCAGAACTAGAAAAAACAATGACCGTAAGAAGAAAGGTAGGAGCATTTGGTGTTGAAAAAATCTTCGCTATTCACTCTCCAACTATCGAAAAAATTGAAGTACTTAGACAGTTCAAAGTGAGAAGAAAATCTATCAAATTTATCAGAGAACTTACTGGTAAAGCTGCTAGACTCAAAGAAATTAAGATGGATAACGCTAGCCTTAATGCTGAAAAAACTCTTCCAGTTATTGAGACTCCAGTAGTAAAAACTGAAACTCCAAAGGGAGAAGAAAAGAAGGAAATAGTTGAAACTTCTACTGAAAAAGCTCCTGAAGCTCCAAAGGTAGAAGAAAAAGCAGAAGAAGTAAAAACTGAAAAAAAAGCAGAAACTAAAACAGAAGAAAAATAATTTCGTTTCATACAATAAAATAAAACATCTCTCTTGAGATGTTTTATTTTTTACCTATACTCAGAGCATAAATTATTTATGATTAAAAATACATGGACCTCGCATACAAAAGCATACTAGAAATCAAAGAAATGATAGAAAAAAAGGAAATTTCTTCTACACAAGTTTGGGAATACTTTATGAAAAGAGCTCAAAGTCATGATCCAAAACTCAATAGTTTCAATTCATTCAATTCCGACTGATTTAATGATTCCCAAGATGAGTTACAAGGAATTCCTCTCTGAATAAAAGATCTTTTTTGTGAAAAGTGAATAAGTACCACAGGAGCATCCAAAATGCTGGAAACATATGTCCCTGCCTATGATGCAACTATTATAAAGAGGCTTAAAAGAGCTGGAATGAACTCTCTAGGAAAATGTAATATGGATGATGGAGCTATGGGATCAAGCTGAGAAAATTCATACTTCGGTGCTACAAAAAATCCTCATGATCTAGAGAGAATTCCTGGTGGGTCTAGCTCTGGTTCAGCTGCCGCA
>CALHAQ010000100.1 GCA_937931775.1 uncultured Candidatus Altimarinota bacterium
TAAAAAAAGGGATAAAAAGTTATAATTCAGAAGACTTACTACGCTGAATAACTTGAAAACATAGATTCTTTCCCGCACGCGTAAAAGATCTATTAGAAAAAGCTTAAGTTTCATTTAAGCTTTTTTTTTATTATAAAAGTACTTTTATTTTTATTATAAACAAAGTATGAAAAAAGTTATTATGTTTTCAGGAATGATGATGCTCATTCTTCTTGCTTCATGTGGAGCAAAACAAGTTGCAGAAGATACTACTGTGCAAACGAGTACTCCAGTAGATAACTCTGTAGCAGTAGAAGTTCAAGAGCCAGTTGTTCTTGCTCCTGGATTCTCAGAATATGATGATAGTTTACTTGGAGAGGTAGAAAATACTGTTATATTCTTCCACCAAGAGTCATGTGGAACATGTAAAACTACAGAAAAAAGTCTTATAGAAGAAGGAGTTCCAGCTGGTCTACAAGTTCTAAAAATAGATATTGACGCTGATAGCTCAACAGATCTTAAAAAGAAGTATGGAGTTACTATGAAACATACATTTGTACAAGTAGATGCTAATGGTGAACTTGTTAAAAAATGGAATGGTTCTATGAACGCAGATGATATTATGCAGCAAATAGGTGGAGAAACTATGATGAAGAAAGATGAGGAAGTAATGGATAAATGAGAAGAAGTAATGGAGAAAAAAGATGAAGAAGTGATGGAAAAAGACGAATCAGTTTCAGCTACAGCTCCTGAATCTCCAGTTGCTCTTGCAGGAACATATGCTGATTATGATGCAAGTCTTGTGGGATCTACTGATAATACAGTTATCTTCTTTCACGCTTCATGGTGTCCAAGTTGTAGGACAGCAGATGCAGGTATGGCAGCAGGAACAGTTCCTGATGGACTTACTATTCTCAAAGCAGATTTTGATAGCTCAACAGATCTTAAAAAGAAATATGGTGTTGTAGGACAACATACATTTGTACAAGTAGATGCTAACGGAAATGAAATCAAGAAATGGCTTGGTGGAAATGATGTAGAGAGTGTAGTAGAAAGACTTAAATAGTCTCCTGAATAAAAAAAGCTTTTTCATTTGAAAAAGCTTTTTTTTGTTTTTAAGTTTACTTTAAGTACTCTCTATATAATACTCATATTACTTAATTATTATTTACATATGACATTACTCGTTATTGCGTTTCTATCAGGAGTACTTACAGTACTTGCTCCATGTGTCCTTCCACTTCTTCCGATTGTTCTTTGAGCAAGTGCTGAGGATGGAAATAATAAAAAGATCCCTCTCGTAATTATAGGATCACTGAGTATATCTATTATACTATTTTCTCTTCTACTGAAAGCAAGTACGGTTCTCATAGGAGTTCCTGCAAGTTTTTGGAAATCTTTTTCAGGAGGAATGATAATAGCTCTTGGTATTATTACTATTTTTCCCAATCTGTGGAAAACAGTTACCTCAAAATTTAAACTTTCTGACAACTCTAACAAACTCTTAAACAAGAGTCATGAGAAACAGTGAATGATGAAATATATATTTATGGGTTTTGCTCTTGGTCCAGTATTTAGTTCATGTAGTCCGACTTATGCACTGATACTTGCTATTATATTGCCAGCATGATTCTTCTTTGGTTTTATAGCTCTTATATCTTATACATTAGGCCTTGCGCTTATACTTCTCGCAATTGCTATATTTGGTCAGAAACTTATAAAAAATCTCAAATGGGCAAGTGATCCAAATGGACTCTTTAAAAAGATTTTATGATTTATATTTATACTTGTAGGTTTAGCCATCATATCTGGTTATGATAAAAAGATAGAGTCAGCAATTCTCGATGCTGGATTTCTAAATACAACTGGATTTGAACAAAGTATTATTAACGAACTTGAACTGGATAATATAGAGCAAAATGATGATGAGAGTGCAAGTCTAAAAAAAAACTCTGATAATCTTGAGTTAGATGGACAAAAGTGTGAGGATGGGAGTTGTTGAAAAAAAGTTGAATGATCACTTGCTTTTCTCAATCCTAAAACAATTTTAGGATTAAATGAAAAGAAAATCACGTCTAAAGAGTGATACCAGGCTCCTGATTTGAGAGGACTTACGAATTGGATTAATTCTGATGAGATTTCTTCTCTTAGTGAACTTGAATGACAAGTAGTACTCATAGATTTTTGGACACTTAGTTGTATTAATTGTATTAATACTCATGATGAAACAAATAAGCTCTATAGTGAGTTTAAAGATCAGTGATTCACCGTTCTCTGACTTCATGCTCCTGAGTTTGCCTACGAGCAAAAGATAGAAGCAGTTCAGAAAGCTGTAGATGAATTTAAAATGGAATTCCCCGTAGCTCAAGACAATGATTTTTCTACATGGAAAGCATATAATAATAGATATTGGCCAGCGTTTTATCTCATAGATCAAAAAGGGAATGTGAGATATACGCATTTTGGGGAATGAGCTTACGAGGAAAAAAGAACAGCAATTATGGAACTTTTAGAAGAATGAAAGCAAACTATAAAACAAGCAGCTGTGATAGAAAAAGAAGAAAAATGATTTGAGAGAGATAATCTCAATACAAATACAGCCAAGATTTCTATTCAGCTTGGACTTATATTAGATGGAGGACCATGAAAAGATGGGATTCCTGCTATAAATAATCCAAAGTTTATTTCTCAAGAAGATGCAAGGAAGAAATCTAGTTATCTTGGAGAGGATGATCTATGAATAGTTCTACAGAGATGAGACGATGCAAGGTTTTATGGCTATGATGTTTTAGTGTGGCATGAGATTGTAAATGATGAAATTGCAGGAGAAAAAGTATCAGTGACATTCTGTCCACTGTGCTGATCAGCTATCGTGTATGATAGAAATGTGAATGGAAGAGAGGTAAATTTCTGAGTTTCAGGAAAACTCTATAATTCAAATCTTCTCATGTATGATACGCATGATGAAACACTTTGGAGTCAGTCTCTTTGAGAAGCTGTTGTATGAAACCAACTAGGATCTCGGCTTAAGATAGTGAAATCTCAACTTATGAATTATAGTGAGTTTCAAAAAGCATTTCCAAATGGGAAAGTGCTTTCAAATGACACAGGATATTTTAGGAGATATGGACAAATTCCTTATGGAAACTATGATGAAAGTGATGACCTATATTTTCGAGTAGAGTGAAATCCTGATAATCGTTATCATCTCAAAGAACTTTTTTACATAGTAAATAATGGAGATGAGTCACTGGCATTTGCTTGGAATGATCTTCGTGAGGCCTGAGAGTGAGAAGTAATTATTGGGGATGATGTGTATAGAGCAACTTTTAAAGATGGACTAGCGGATGTCTCACTAAACTGAGAAATTCTCCCTGGATATTTTGAGATGTGGTTCTCATGGATCAATCACAATCAGGGAAACAAAAATATTTGGAGTAAATAATAAATACTATGAAAAAAATATTAAAAAACATTATGAAAAAAACACCTAAGAATCTTCTTCGAGCCTGAATATTTTTTTGAGCTATTATAGTTTGAATAGCTGTTACGTTATGATTCGTAGCTCTTCAAGACTATTCTCCAGATTTTTCTGGAAAAGAGAATACACTCTCTCATAGTTCCGGAGAATATAAAACAGCATACTTTGCCTGAGGATGTTTCTGGTGTATGGAGTGAATATTTGAAGCCCAAGCAGGAGTAGAGTGAGCGTATTCTGGATATACGGGTGGGGAAGAGTCCACAGCAACATATGAGAAAACTTCAAGTAAAACTACTAAGCACAGAGAAGCTGTACGAGTAGTGTATGACCCAGCTGTTATTAGCTATAATAAACTTGTAGAGCTATATTGGACACAAATAAATCCCACAGATGATGGAGGACAATTTAATGACAGAGGATATGTATATTCAACAGCTATTTATTATAATAATGAGAATGAGAAAGAAATAGCTGAAAATAGTAAAAAAAAGCTTCAAGAATCTGGAAGATTTCAGGAAGACATAGTAACGCTTATAGAACCAGCAAAATCTTTCTATGATGCTGAGGAGTATCATCAAGATTATTATAAAAAAAATCCAATAAGATATAAATTTTATACAAAGGGAAGTGGGAGAAAAGAATATATAGAACAAAATTGGAAAGATAGAATAGAATACTTACAGTGAAAGAAATATATAAATGCTAAGTTTATAGAAGCTCAAGTTACTCAAAAATATACACAGGCAGAGCTCAAAGAAAAACTGACTCCACTTCAATATAAAGTGACTCAAGAATCTGGAACCGAAAGACCCTTTAAAAATGAGTATTGGGATAATAAAAAAGCAGGGATTTATGTAGATATTATCGATGGGACTCCTCTCTATAGTTCACTAGATAAATTTGATTCAGGCACTGGTTGGCCCAGCTTCACTAAGTGAATTAACGAAGATAACTTTGTAACTCACACAGATACCAGATTTTTTATGACACGCACCGAAGTCCGATCAGCATCATCAAATGCGCACCTCTGACATATATTCCCAGATGCTCCGAAAGAGTTATGATGAATTCGTCACTGTATAAACTCAGCTTCACTCAGGTTTATAGCTCTCGAAAAATTAGAAAATGAATGATATGGAGAGTATATAGAAATGTTTCAATAAAATATATAAAAAAAGATCTCAGTTATTCTGAGATCTTTTTTAATGACTTAGTATGGTCTATATTTGACTCTTTGCTTTATAATATGGTAGAATACTATTGCATGCAAGAATCGAAGGAGAAAAGCCATGTCTTTAACTGCAATGATAGGCCTTGTAGGTCTAGCCCTGTCACTTTATATTATTTATATCCTGTGGCAGAAATACAAGAAGGAAGAACCTCTTGAGAATTATCAGCTCGAAGAGTTGATGAGACTGAACAACATTGCTGAAGCTAAAAAAGCTGAAGCCAACGTCGCTTTGCTAGGTGCTAAGCTTATTGAAGCTGATGCCGAAGCAAGAAAACGAAGGCTCACTGCAAATTCCGTCAAGGAACAGGTGGAAAAGGCAAAAGTAGCTGCGGAAGCTGCCTCTGAAGTGGTCAAGAATGGTACTATTTGCCGATTCAAACCATGCACCCATGCCAAAGCTAGGAAGTCTTAATCGACGTCTTAGTTCGCTGGAAACCTCTCCCATGTTCCGAAAGGTCGTGGGAGATCCCTTTAAAAATAAAAAGATACTATGTTTCATTATTATACATCTATTTTTAGTTTTCATGTTAACTATTTTGTTTGACCTTCAGTCCTGCCAACTGATAGAGATGGAAATAACTCAAATATAGATGAAATACTCGATGCTATTTCTAGTGATAATAGAATAGATGGGAATGATAAAATACTCGTAGACGCATTACTTAATGCCTTAGATGAAAGCAATAAAAATATCACAAATGAGACAAAAGAAGCTATATCTAGTAGTCTTTCAAAAGAGCTCAAAAATTCTTTAGAGCTTGGATATACTGTATCAGATGAAGCATCTTATGATACATATGTACGGATTATGGCTTTTATGCATCCTGATATTAGTATCCCACAATATGGAACTATAAAATCTACAGCTGCTAATTCTGGTTTCTTTGAAGCTCAATATTCATTTGTATATAACCCATCTAATAAGAATATTTCAGTACATTATGTGGAATTGCCTCATGGTGTCGCAGGAACTCTTTTATGAACAATACAAAATGGAGAATATACTCAGGACCATGATGTCTCAACTATGGATCTTTATAGGAATAATAATCAGTTTAATCTCTCTGGAGATTCTATAGATCAAACACTAGAAATAGCTGAAAAAGAGAGATTAATAAAAGTACAAGAGAGAAGAGAAAAAATGGCTAAAGAAGAAGCAATATTAGAAGAAATAGATAGACAAAGATTAGAAACTAAAAAGAAAAGATTAACAAAGATTCAAGAAGATGCTGAGCGAGCTATGCAAGAGTCACCTATTCCAGCTCCTGAGATAAAGGCAAAACCTAAAAAAGAATTAAAGCCTTTACCAGATATGGAAATAAAGATTCCTCAGTTAGTAAAAAAACCTGATCTTAAGAAAGTAGTACCACCAGAAATACTTGCAGATGAAGAGAAATTATCAGATCTTGCAGCTGCACCTGTAATAAAGGTAGAAGAAAAACCTTTAGCAGATATAGAAAATGAAAGGCTAGAGAAAGCAAGATTAGCAAAGATTCAAG
>CALHAQ010000101.1 GCA_937931775.1 uncultured Candidatus Altimarinota bacterium
TTAGCTGATTGGATATTATGCTCAGTATAGGCAAAAGAAGTCGAAATTAAAAGAAATAAAATAAGAACAGTTCAAATTATTTTTTTCATAATATTATTTTAATAGTGTAATATATCTTAATAACGACATAAGGTATAAAAAGTGACAATAAAAGTTTATAGTCCCAATTGCATTTGTCAAAGTTTCTCATTTGTAGCTCACTTATTCTCCTCACTACTCTTGATAAAATGTTCTAGAATCTGAAGGTCATATTTAAAATTATGTGCTACAAGCTTGATTTCACTTTCAAGAAGATTTTTGACAAAATTTTTCAAAATACTACTCTCAACTTTTGGTCATCTATGAAGTAGGTTAATGTAATAAATATTTTCTTCATCTAATAAAATAGATATCCCTACAAGTTTTGCTGCTCTCACATTTAAACTTGTTGTTTCCGTATCAAAAACTACGAGCTTAGAATGGTATATTTTCTTTTCTAAATCCTCCAGTCATTGTTGGTCTCAAATAATTTGGACTTTTTTTCAACTACTTTCCCAGTTTTCCTTCTTGATTTCATCAGCTTTTAAAAGTGAAAAGAATTCTAAGTTTTTGAAAAATTCAATAAGTTCAGGAGTTTCGATTTCATCTTTATGAAACTCATAATCATCTAAATCAAAATCTGAAAGATCCATATCGCAATCAAGTGTTGCTAGTTTTTGTGAGAGAAATGCTAACTGTTTTCCTTCAATAAATTTCTCAAGTGCTTTTCACTTTAATACTTTCTGAGATTCCTCCGATATAGAATCATAACTCAAATCAATAGAATCAACTATTTCGTATATTTTCTCCAAACTTCAAAACTCATTCAAGAGAATTTGCGCTTTTTTAGGTCCTATTCATGAAATACCAGGAATATTATCGCTACTATCTCCGCAAATTGCTAAATAATCCCTCACGCAAGATGCTGAAACACCAAATTTCTCAAAAGTTTCATCTGGACCAGAGATTTTTTTTCGTTGAGTGTCATAAATTTTTACTTGTTCATTGACAAGGGCATATAAATCCTTATCTCATGACAATATATATATTTCATTCTCTGATTGTTTTGCAAGTCGAACTGCTAGAGTTCAGATGACATCATCAGCTTCAAAACCAGGGATTTCTATAATATCTATTTGCATTCTTGCTATCATTTCCTCAATATCTCCTATTTGACTTCTGAGAGAGTCTGGCATTCTTTCCCTTGTAGCTTTATATTCACTATAGAGTTTATGTCTAAAATTTTCTCATTTTGCATCTTTTATAAATACAATATAGTCAGGATTTTCTTTAATAAGCTGTCACACGAAAAATTTTGCCATTCAGAAAGTAGCATTTACTATCCTTCAGTCCTTCGTACTAAATTCTGGAAGAGCAAAAAACATACGATAAATAAATGAGTTTCCGTCTATAAGGTATATTTTTTTAGACATAATAATTAGTTCTGTTTATATAAATCTATCTCCACATCAAAATTAATTTTCATATCCTCCATAATAGAGCCTAGTGAAAAGTGATGCTGCTGAGAGCCAGGAGAAATAATACTATATGAAGCAAGGAGTGTTCATAACTGAGCACATAATTTCATTTCAAATCATAGTTTCATTCCAAATATAAATGCAGCTCTATAAGCATCTCAGCAACCTGTAGTATCAACTATATCAGGTACGCTAATAACAGGAATATGGATTATTTCACCATTATGAAATATTTGTGATCACTCTGCACCATATGTTACAATAAGTGTTTCAAAAGAACTAATAAGATTTTCTTCACTCATTGAGCTTCGTGCCTGTAAATCTTTATATTCATAGTGATTTACAATCAAAATATCACCATAACTTAAAAATTCTCTGAGCTGATCTTGGTTCATTTGAGATATTTGTTGAGCAGGATCAAGAATAAGCTTTACATTTCAGGATTGGAGCTGCTTAGCATGACTTAACATAGTAAAGATATCATTTGCAGAAACAATTGCAAAAGCAATAGACTCTTTTACAAAACTCAGTTTTGATTCTCCAGCGTATTTCATTGCTCATGGATGAAATACTGTAAATCTATTGTCATCAGAATCAGAAATAATAATAGAGTTTGCACTATGACAATATAATTGTTTATGTACATAATTTAGATTTACTTTTTTCTTAATAGAGTCAGAGAATATATAATCATCCCCTATCGAAGTTAATAAGATTGGAAATTCTCAAAGCAAACCAAGATTATATGCAATATTTGCTCATGTACCACCATGATTTTTTTCGAATGTTGAACTCAAAAGAGACATATTCAAGGCAGAACTTATGTCATGAGATTCAAATTCTTTTTTTAAGCTTCACTCAAAATGGAGCAAAGTATCATAAGCGCAAGAACCACTAACTAATATATGTTTCATATTTTTTTTTATTTATATAGCTTCATACTACAAAAATAATTACTATTGTCGAAGAAAAGTTTTGATATTTTCTCTCTGAAAGTTATCCTTTATAAATATATAATTAACTCCGTATAAATTATGGCAATGATGGAAGTCAAACTTGTGAAAAAAGTAGAACTTACACATGATGTGTTTGAGTTACACTATAAGCTTCCTGAAATAAAGGAAATGAAGGCAGGTCAGTTTATTACTTTTATTCTTCCTGGTGTATGAGGAAGATCTTATTCAATTTTAGAGCTCATTTGAGATATAGTAGTTTTAATTGTTAAGAGATGGCCAGAACACAATGGAGGAAGATGATGAAGTATAATTTTGTGCGACGCAAAGCTCGAAGATATATTTAAAGCAGTATGACCAGCAGGGCATTTTGTACTCAGTGAAAGTACTGAAAATAGGCTTTTTCTCTGAACTGGAACAGGGCTTGTTCCTCTTTTTAATATGATTCTCGAATGACTTAAATCAAAGAATGGAGCAAAGTATCAGCTTGTATTTTGAGTAAGATATATGGAAGATATGTTTTATGTTGAAAAATTTGAAGCGCTTAAGAAAAAATTTCCAGATACATTCTATTATCATCTCATGACGAGCAGAAGTGAGGAGCAATGAAATATTAAAAAATGATATATTACAGATTTTTTATCTCCTAAGGTAGTTTCTGAGTACTGAGAATATTATTTATGTGGAGCTCCTGGGATGATAGAGTGATGTCAAGAAAAATTAGCGCAACTTTGAGTAGAGAAGGAAAAAGTATTTTTTGAGAAATATTCTTAGAGAGTAAACTCCAGTATAGCGACGGCATTATCCATAGCTAATTTGAGATTATCTACATGATCTGTACTAGCTGAGCTATCAGCTCCGTCACTTACAGATTTAATAACTATGGCTCTATCAAGATAGTCATAGTTTTTTAAAACAGAAAGAAAACTATATGCTTCCATATCAACTATGTCAGCGCTATGCACTTCTACAAGTTCAGCTTTTAGATCTTCATTATCAATAAATTGATCTCAAGTAACACAAATACCATTAAGATGAAGAGTAAACTTTTCTAAATTATAATCTTCACCTATAGCATAATCTGTAAAAATTGGATCTCTGAGATATTTCAACTCATTAATAGCTTCAGGAATATACACGTCATGTTGAATGAAAGTATTTGGAATCATTACATCTCCTATTTTTATTTCACTCTGGTTAAGATTTCAGACAATTCAAATATTTATAATTTTTTCAGGTGAATAATTTTCACATAAATATGTAGTAGCAAATGCGCAGTGTATTTTTCATACTCCACATAAAAGTAGAACTATATGCTCTTTTTCATCATCACCTCCATCAATATCTCATTCAAAGATAGTTAAAGCTCCCAATTTTTTAGTTTCTTGAAGCTGTAACTTATCAATTATGATACTAGCTTCTTCTGGCATTGCAGTAACAATAGCTTTTGTCATAATCATTGTTTTATAATTTTAAGTATAGAATATTTGAAGTATATTTGTTTTAGCTTATTGTAAAGGAAAAATATTTACATTTCTCTATTTATTCTTAGACTTCCCGAGATAAATATTTCACGTAAAAAGAGAATCTATGGATGCAAATCTTGTTCAAATATTTGGTTTTTGACTTGCTACTTTCTTAGTCGGTTTCCTCATAACACCAAGTTACATACGTCTTCTCCAATATGCAAAAATGGGGAAACAAATTCGAGAAAATTGACTTGCAGGAAAAGCATTTGAATTCATGAAACTCCATGGTAAAAAAGCTGGAACTCCCACTATGTGATGAGCGGTAATAATAGGTACTGTATTTTTTATGGTAATACTCAGTATTATTCTACAAAAAACTGGCTTTACTAATAATTCACTACTGAATCAAAAAGAAACCTACTTAAGTCTCTTTACATTGTTTGCGGTATGACTTCTCGGTTGAGTAGATGATTGGATGAACATAAGATGAATATGAAAGAATAAATGAATTTCAGCAAAATTTAAAATGGCTTGGCTGATTTTGTTTTCATGACTATGAGCATGGTGGTTTTATGACAAACTTTGATGGTCAGATATTTTACTTTCTATTCCAATGATTCCTGGAATAGAACTTTGAATTTTATTTATTCCACTTTTCATGTTTATCATTATTGCCTCTGCTAACAGTGTAAATTTTACTGATGGCTTGGATGGCTTAGCTTGATGACTACTACTGTTTACTTACTGAGTATATGGTTTCATAACTTATGATCAGTGACTCTTTCTTCTATCTACCCTTTGCGTAAGTATATGCTGAGCACTTGTAGCATTTCTATGGTTTAATATTAAACCTGCTAAATTTTTTATGTGAGACGTTTGATCTCTAGCTCTTGGTGCAAATCTCTGACTTATGGCACTTCTTACTAACACAGTAGTAATACTCATTATTGTATGAATGATATTCATACTCGAGACTCTTTCAGTAATTATCCAGCTTACAAGTAAGAAATTTAGAAAAGGAAAAAAGGTTTTCAAGATAGCACCTTTTCACCATCATCTTGAAGCATGCTGATGGTCTGAAGAAACAGTAGTATTTAGACTATGGCTTGTTGGGATGATTCTATCAGTAGTTGGGATGATATTTTATATTATCACCAAATAAATTTCATTATGTGATTTATAATGAAAAATGAAGAGTTTACATGTGAAAATTGTAAACAGAAAGTATCAAAACATCCTAGTGGAAGTGCGAGAAATCATTGCCCATTTTGTCTATATTCAAAACATCTTGACCTGGATTTTCCAGGAGATAGATTGAGTACATGTTATGGTAAAATGAAGCCAGTATGAAAGGATCAAAAAAAGAATAAAGGCTGGATGATATCCCATGAATGCCAAACTTGTCATAAAAAAATCCTCAACAAAGTTGCTGAGGATGATGATATGTCAGTGTTTTGAAGACTCTAAAAGTTACACATTTACCAATTAAGTGGATTAAAGTTTGTTTTTGAATCATAGTAATCTTCATTCTCTTCTTTTTTAAGCTTTCATACTATAAAGTAAGTTATAGGGGTGAATCATACTTCTACGAGTACTTTAAATATATAGTTTGATAAAATAATGACTATGAGTACATCAGTTGGAAACACTCAATAAAAAGCAATAAATACAAAAAGCATTGTATCAAGTC
>CALHAQ010000102.1 GCA_937931775.1 uncultured Candidatus Altimarinota bacterium
TAAATGTACCGAGAACTATTAGATAAAAATTTGAAATTTATAAGTCAACAAAAATGTTATAGATCTTATGATACCCAGACAAATAGTCTTACTGAGCTACTCAATGAAAAGAAAATAGTAACTATTTCCTGACTCCGTCATAGCTGAAAGACGAAACTTATATACTCCCTTCTCAGTAAAACTCAGAATTTTTCAAGCACTTTTTACTATAACTCTGAGCTTGATACACTTGGAGTGATACAAAATGGAGATGATTTTATCATTCTTTTTGATCTCTATGTTCGAATTCATGGTATTCCTAAGATTATAGTATTACAAAATACTAATAATATAGTAGGTATTAAAAGCTTGATTAGCAGATTTTTCAAAACAAAAAAATATAAAATCATTGTAGTAGGAAATAATATTAAAATAGAATCCGTACCTGATATTGAGCTCTTCCCTCTTGGGATTACTGAAAGTATTGAAAAATCTTTTTATGGATGAATTCCAGAAGTAAGAGTCATTCCAGATTTCGAATACAAAGACTTTCTCCTAACAGCTTTAAAGCATGATATTATCTCTAGAGATATACTTGAGTCTTACAGTATAAAGAATATTGCCCTTTTCTATAAAGTAATTTGATACCTTGCTCAAAGCAGAGAATACCAATCTCTCAGAGAAATACATAGAAATCTCAAAGCCCATCATATAGATATTTCCTTACTCACACTTATTGACTATATAAACGCTGCACTTAATACGAAGTTTCTCTCAAAGTGTCATAGATATGACATTAAGAATTCAAATACTATTTCATCTAAAGCACAGTATTTTTTCGGAGATGTATGACTACGAAAATCGTTTACACATGAGAGTATTGATCTCACTGAAAACCTACTATATATAGAACTACTAAGTAAATGATATTCTGTCTCAGGATGAATCAATGGGAAATTTACATTTGATTTTTATGCGCAAAAAGACAATAAAATCCTCGCTATTCACCTAGATAACTCATGAGAAAAGTGAGAGATCCGTAAATCGGCAAGAAAACTCGCAAAACTATGAGACAAGATTGATAAATATGTAGTCGTTACTAATAAAAACTCCCTCACTATGAGGAAATTTGAAGAATCTTGAGTACAGATCGTAGAGCTACTGGAACTTGTAGAAAAAATTTAACTAAAATAAAAACCCCTTAAGGGATTTTTATTTTAGTTAATTACTCTCCATCTCATCAATCACTATCAGCAATTCCATCTCCATCTTTATCTACTGCTTTTTTATATGCGCTTACTACTTCGGATATGACTGCGGAATCATTAATACCATTCTTTCTTAGGTCGTTTTCAACCGCATCAACATTCTTAAATATATTTTTGTTCTTAATATAGGCATTGGCAGCCTCACTTGCAGTACTAATTTCTTGTTTATTAATCGTGAAATCAAAATTATTTGATACCTCTTCTGTAGTATTACCAAGTTTTCATTCATTGGCAGCCGATACTGCATCACGTATATCACTCGTTTGTATTCCAGCTCATGTAGCACCTGGAATAATACCTCCATATTTACTCGTATCTTTTTCTAAGTATCTAAACACTTCTGTAACTTTTTCTAGACTATTAATATTTTCTGGTTTTTCTATTTTCTTAGCATCTGTTGGATTTACTCTTTGTAAAAGATTAAATAGTGCTTTTTGAGATTCAGGATTAGAATATAATTTTTGCACATCTCATTTTACAGCTTTGAGTATTTTTTGTGCTGCTTCTACTTGATCTTTTGGAGCATTGATAGCTCATGAAGTAATACTTTGATTAATCTTCTGTAATTCACCTGTTATCTGACTAGCTTCTCAACTAAAGAAACTCTTAGCTCTATCAGAAGCTTTATTTTCCACATTTCATGTAAGTGTTCATCAAATTTTTTGTAAGGAAGCTGCACTTTGCATTTGTCAGTTTCCAGTTGGTATGATCGGAGCATATGTTGGTGACTTCGCAGCAAGAGCTCATACATCATTCCCAAACTTGGCTATCGGTTCAACAATCGCTTTTGTAGTTTTAGATGCTCACAGAGCAGCCATCACAGCTATCCAGAGTATTACTACCCCGAAAAGCTCTACAATGAGTTTTCAAATTACTGATTTTTCTTGATCTTCTCATCCATGAGCACCAATAAGTGTAAGTGAAAATCAACCTGCTTTCAGTGTATCAGGTTCTGTATTTGTTTCTTTAATTCCTTCTGAAGCTACGAGTATAAATACGAGTCCAAAAGCAAGAGCTGCAGATACATATACTGGAACAAGTGCTAGCGCTATAAACTCTTTAATATTAAATTTTTCTCCAGTATCTCCGAATCATTCACTAGACACTCCAAAGAAGTAAAGAAGTCCAAATGCAGGAGAAAGCATCATATATAACCAGAGTCTTACTCCCCTCACAAAGAGTGCAAGAAGAAGAGCTATCATAAGGAGCATATATACTACTATAAACAGGAGATCAAATACTATTTTAAATATGAGATCAGCAATAGTAGAGATATCTTTTATTTGAGTCCCACTAATTGTATCTAAATCTTGTATTCTGAGTATTCCATAAGCGTAAATACTAATAACTCCAAATACACTATTTTGAAGACCTTCAGCATTAGAGGAATAATCTCCGTTCGAATCTTGACCTGTTATAAGTTCTTTGATACTTATTTTTCCACCATCTTTACATTTAATATTTTCATCAAGTTCATTTGGCTGTGATGTAAGTGGTTGAGCTCCTGAGTTTTCTCATTCAAACTTTCCATTAAATGATATAATAATATCCTTACATATCTGTTCTCCAGCAAGTTCAGTATTATCAAGAGCTTTCTTAAAGAGATCATGATCACTAAATGAATCATATGGTAGCGTGAGCATACCAACCGTAAGAATTGCTGAAAGTGATAGAAGAAATTGTACGAAAAACCAAGAAAATGGGACAATGAGTACCCCAATAATAAACTTTGGCATTGCTTGTTTGAGCTCCCAAGTTCCTTCTCCTTTTCCAATAATATTCATAAATGCTATTGCAATCAGAATGAAAGCAAAGATGAAATATACTACATTAGATACCAGTATCCATATCTCTTTAAGATAATCCTGAAGACCAAACAGTGTTCCGTTTACCCATCCAGGGAAAAGAAATACTGTGATAAATGATGTTACCAAACCCATAATAGCAGCAGCTCCTGTAATGATACCATTAAGAACTTTTACGATTTTTTCACTATTCTCTTTTGAAAGTACTGGTTGGTCTGTAGCTGCCTCAGCTGCAAAAACTGATTCTCATCAGATACTTATATAAATCATAAATATAGCTCCTAACAGTAGGAATGTTTTGTTCTTTTTAAGAAACGACGATATTGTATGGATACACATAAATTTAGTAGTTGTTTGTTAATATAAGAAAATCGTATCACAAAAATGCTCTACTTGCAATTCTCCGAACACAAAAAAAGTACTGCTTTCGCTGTACTTTTCTTATTTTTGTAATTGAAATATATTTTAATCAAGCTTCTTTTTCAATAATTCATTAAATATTTTTGGATTTCATTGTCACCCCGATGCCTTCATACACTGTCATATAAGAAAACCAAATATTCTTTCGTTTCCTCCTTTATAATCAGCAACTTGATCTGGATTTGCAGAAATCACCTCATCTACAATTCATTGTAGTGCTCACATATCATTTTTTTGACGAAGATTCTTCTCGTCAACTATTGCGTCAGCTTTTCCACCTTGATAAAAAAGACTTTCTATAACTTGCTTTGCATTTGTAGAAGATAATTCATCGCTATTTACAAGCTCTATCACTCTTGCAAGCTGTGATATCTCAAACTTGAGATCAGAGAGTTTAGTAATCTCTTCTGATTCATTCATAAGTGCTAAAAGTACTGATGTTACTATACTACATGATTTCTTCGCATCATCTGTAAGGTCCACTAGTTGATCAAAGTATTCACTGAGTTTATAATCCGCAGTAAGTATTCTCGCATCGTCTTCTCAGAGTTTATAAGTTTCTAGGTATTTAATTCTCTTTGTTATTGGGAGTTCTACCATCTGACTTTTACATATCTCTAACATATCTTCATGAAGCACAATTGGAAGGATATCTGGCTCTGGTACATATCGATAATCCATAGCATCTTCCTTTGATCTTTGTGAGCTACTCGTTCCACTCGCATCGTCCCATCCTCTTGTTTCTTGATCCACTATTCATCCTGACTCAGTAATCTTTTTTTGTCTTTTAAACTCTGCATCTATACATCGTCCTATTGCTGAAAATGAATTTACATTTTTATGTTCAGTACGATTATTTAGGACATCACTTCCCTCTTCTCTAATAGACATATTTACATCACATCTCATTTGTCATTTCTCCATGTCAGCATCACTCACTCATGCTGCTCTCATCATTTTTTGTAGTTCTTTGAGAAACTCCATTACTTCTTCTCTACTATGAAATACTGGTTCTGTTACTATTTCCATCAAAGGACTCCCTGCCCTATTATAATCACAAAGAGTTTTTCATCCAGCATGAGCGAGTTTTCCTGCATCATTTTCTAGATGCATATGATGAATATCAAATCTTTGAAGTTTTCACTCAACCATAGTTTCAACGTGTCACGCTCAAACTATAGGTTCATAGAGTTGAGTAGTTTGAAAACTATTTGGAAGATCTGGATAAAAATATGATTTTCTATCAAAGCGAGATACTCTATTGATTTCACAGTTCATCATCATTCCAGCTACTACTCAAAGCCTTACTACCTGAGCATTAATAGCTGGAAGCATACCAGGAAATCACATACAAACCGGGCATACGTTAATATTTGGTTCACTTGCAAGTTCTACTGCATTTTGACATCCACAAAACATTTTTGTTTGAGATTTAATACGCATATGGATTTCAAGACCTATAACTTTTTCGTAATTCATTGGGGTTGACCGTAAAATATATTAATAAGTATAGTATGTCTTTTTTATATATTTCCAAGTAAAATTTCATAAATTTCTCTAGGAAAAAAAGCGAATATTTGTCTTGATTTTGCTTTGCAATATGATAGACTAGAAAGTGACGTTACCCGATAGATGTAACTGCATGAATACAAATTAAGCCTTGTAAAATCATCATGTAAGACGGAGCTATCAATAGATATAAGATATAAGCTTCAAAATGAAATGCGCTTCATTTAATAGAATAATCTGTATCTTCTTATATTGTAAAATACAAACACATGGATGTACAAGTAATAATGCATACAAATGATGAGGAGCACTCAAAAGAAGTTATCTCTCGTCTCGTAGAACAAAACATATCTACCAAACTCGATCACTACCTCAATAAGTTTAGTAAAGACG
Organism: uncultured Candidatus Altimarinota bacterium; assembly: GCA_937931775.1. GTDB lineage: Bacteria > Patescibacteriota > Gracilibacteria > BD1-5 > UBA6164 > JAACSU01. Next base: position 5,375 of record CALHAQ010000102.1, read on the forward strand.
ATGCTGAAGGAACAATCGAAGTAACAGTAGATAAAAATAAGAAAGGTTTGTTTGATGGAAAAATACAATCATCACTTGATGGAAAGTCTTTCCGTTTTGAAAGAGAAGATTACAAGAATCTTGATGATCTTGTAAACCACCTCTTTGATCACTTTAAACAAGCACTTAGTGATATGTAATATAATTCGCATCCACATTAAAAACTCTAGATCATCTAGGGTTTTTTAGTGTTTTCATTTTATTTGACATTATTTTTAATTTATTTATTATATCTTTATATTTTTAAACTAGTAATA